>DATCKK010000347.1:0-4759 GCA_036562325.1 Cytophagaceae bacterium
AGCAGGAAAAGGGAAAGCCGAAAACCTTTACAAAAGAGTAGGTGACCATTAAATGATCTAAATGTAATTACATTATGAAAAAATTACGGTTGGTATTTATTGCGCTGGCCCTGATAGCAGGCGTGGGTGGAGCGTTTGCAATGAGAACGGATCCTAATTGCATATGGGAGATGCAATATCGAAAAATTGCAGGAGGGTATATTCCAGTTTGGGGTGAGTTTGGAGTTCACTATTATTGTGAAGATGATGAGACGAGCTCTTGCACATATTATTGGGATTATGCCACTCAGCAATACCTATATTGTCGCATAGGAAGATTTACTTGGATTCCTGAATGACTTTGACTTACCAATAATAACTGGCCATCGTTATATAACTTTTATAACGATGGCCAATTTTTTTTAAAACAATTGTCTGGCCACAATCTTTTTGTCTATGATTGGAAAATGTGGTTGGAAACTGATAAAAATGTACCTGTAAACGATAATTTCCTTCCATAAAGCAGTCGTTAAGATTGCTTGAAAAAAATGCGATTTTTTATTTGAAAATTTAAATAATATTTAAGTAATTAAGCTGTTCTATTGAAACTCTTGTATACCCTGAGGTGGAAATTAAAAAATTTAAAATTTGGAACTCGGAATAAAAAACAAAAAAAATTATTTGTTTGTTCTAAAATCTCTATATTCATGGCAAGGATAAGGTTTAATGGTCGATGGTATTTGATTAGTGCACCTCCCCTCCGGGGAGGTTTTTTTGTGTTCTCATTGAGAATATTTAATTGCGAGGATATTGGGTAATAGTTTCATTGAGGTTTAAAACCGTATAAGGAACAGGTAGTACATATCTGCGATCGTTGGGAGGCAGCGTATACGTTTTATCCAATAATATGCGTTGGAGCGTTATACTGTAGCCTTCTTTGTTTAGTCTTCTTAAGTCACTCCAGCGGATTCCGCGAAATGGCAATTCCTTTCTTCTTTCCTGTAGAATTAAGTTTAATGCAATTTTTTCGTCCTCTGCAGTATGTGGCACAAAGGTGCCCGTTTTCCATCGCTTTTCAAGCAAGGTATTTAGTACACTCATGCCTTCCTGGAATTTACCAGTTCGCGCCAGACATTCAGCTTTGATTAAATATAGCTCATCTGTAGCGAGACCGCTAAACAGGAAAATGGTGCCACTATAGCCACCTTTCAATGTGGGAAGGCTTGAAGTACCGCCAAAAAAAATGTACCGGCGCAGGTCGTTAATATCGTAAGATCGGTAAAGATTTGAATCCACAATACAAGATGAAACTACCAAAGCTCTCAATGCAGTAGTTGTTGAAAGCATATTGCTTTGGTACAATGTTTCTACATTTAGTCTATCAAAAGGTAATGTTCGTGTAGTACTAATGTTGTTGTAGTCTATTAACTGGCTGTACAGCCTGAGACTGCTATCAGCATATAATAGTGCTTTTTCATAAGAGCGCATACCTAAGTAAATCCTTGCCAATAATGCATAGGCCGCTGGTTTGGAGGGCCGGTTACGATTATCCATCGGCAGCGCATCAGGAAGCAGTCTTACAGCTTCAAAAAGATCACCAATGATCCGGTCATAAGTAGCAGTTACTTCTTCTCTCTTTAAAACAGCTGTTATGTCAGGTTTAAGGGGTAATGGAACGCCGAATAAATCATCTTCAGGTGTAATGGCATCATCAAAGGCTGGACAAAATAGTTGGGCTAAATTATAAAATGCAAATGCCCTGAAAAATAGTGCTGTTCCTTTAATATGGTTCCAGCGCATGGCTTCATTAGCTTCCTTAGGCAATGGGGGTAAACCATCCAACACAATATTTGCATAAAATACTTGTTGATAAGGCCTTTCCCAATCACCAATGTGTTCGTCTGTCCCAAATATATCTGGCTGCCAAATGTAAGCTGCGCGTTCATAATTTTTTAAAGATTGCCAGTAGTGCGGCAGAAGATAATAGTTGTCTGCTGACAATTCGCCTAACACCGGCATTTCACTAAATATAGCATGATTATCAAGCAAAGCCTGGAAATCATCTAATGTCTTAGGAACTAAAATTGTAGAAAAAGGAATTTTATCCAGGAACTCTTTTTTATTGCAGGAATAGGAGCAATAAAGTACAAGTAGTAATGCGCCACATTTATTTATAAGGTTCAACATGCCTTTTTATTTTAAAACTTCACCTTCATGCCGACTGCTATGCTTTTAGTATCTGGAATATTCGATATGAAATCAGGGTCAATTCCCTTGCTATTGGCCTTCCAGAGGATGCCTAAATTGTTTGCATACATGTATATGCTCAATGATTTCAGGAATAATTTCTTAAGGTATTTGAGGTCAAAGGCGTACCCTAAATGAATATCCTGTAGTCGAATATGATCCCCTCGCTCTATTAATGCTTCAGAGTATTTGAAAAAGGTATTCCGTACAGGATCATCAGGGTAGATCAATGATGGGATATTGGTGTAAGCTTCATCTCCAGGATTTTTCCAGCGCAGTGCGAAATCAGGGTGCCCGTCAGAGTCCCCATTGAATAGTTCGTAATAATTAATGGAGGTCCGGCGAAAAAAATGTCCTGCTTTCCATGTTATATTGAAGGAAAATGTCAATTGCTTCCAGGAGAAAGTATTGCGCAGATTACCGAATAGCACAGGGGTTGTCGGACCCGAATATACCATATCGTTAAAATTGTTAGATTTCAGTATGGCTGTGTAGTCTTGGCTGCTGTGGCCATCTAGCGATCCGATAGGGTTGCCTGTTTGAGGATCAAGGCCCATAAATCTTAAGCTATAAATCGAGTAAAGGGGTCTACCGGGGATTGGATTTATTTGCTCCGGATGATAATAGGGCGTAATCGTAGGATGCTTTGTCACATAATCTGTTACTTTGTTTTTAACATAATTGAATAATACAGTGGATTGCCATTTAAGGGCTCGGTTTGAATTGTTACTAGTAATCGTTAAATCCAACCCGCTCCCTTCCATGGTTGCCACATTACCCCAGTATTGTACATTGCCGGTGGTCGGATCAAGTGGAGCTATGCCGATAAGATCCTTTCCTTTTTTGTGGTAGAATTCCAAACTTGTGGTAATAGTATTCCTAGCCGTTGCTAAATCTAAGGCGAAATTGGTAATCTGTATTTTTTCCCATCGCAGGTTTGGGTTAGGGGGATTTAAGATTGAGCCCACTGTTGCTCCATAGATGTTCGGCTGATTGCTCAATGAGGCGGTTGTATAGGCACTTACTGATTTGTTTACGTTGCCATTGTAGCCATGGGTAATGCGCAATTTGACGTGTGGAAGCCAGGGAAGGCGATAAAATTTTTCCTTACTTAATTCCCAGCCTATACCTAATGAGTAGAGGGGCACCCCCTTTTTATTTGTTTCCACCCCAAACAGGTTTGATTCGTCTTTTCTGGCACTTACGGAGATCGTGTATCGCTGCTGCAAAACATAGCCGGCTGTTACAAAAAAGGAAACGTAGCGATCGGTAGCTTCTCTTTTGAAGTAAGGCATGTGGATGGGTAATTGTTGCAAAGTATCGTGAAATTGAGGGAACTGCGTAATGGTATCAATTTTTGCTCCAGTCAACATTCCTTTGTCATAACCGTACAATCTTCTCTCTTCAGTAGTTACGCAAATATCGCGTACTTCAACGCCAGCCATCGCTAAAATTCCATGAATGACTTTCTGCTTATCTTTCCATTCATGCGAATAATTTAACTGCAATCTGAAGTTATGTGCACTGTACGATTTATTTCTTTGATCCGAAATACCTTTATCTTTAGGAATCGGATAACTGTACTTGCCAGCGCTATCCACCTGTGTAAACCGATTAATGAGATTTCGGGTAAAATATGTCTTGACACTGTGATAGTCTTCTTCCTCAAGCTTACCTTGATTATACTGATACAAGATTTTTACTGATAAACCTTTTAGAATTTTATAGTCCAAATTAACATTCATGCGCATATCGGCAATTCTTTGGGTGTGATCAGACTGGAAAATTTCTTCCATGGGACGATAATTCCAATCCAGCAGTCCCGCATTTTTTGCCTGATCTTTGAAAGATTGACGCAATTCGTAATAGGCAGTAGCATTGTCTCCAAGGGTTAGATATGGATATCTCGTTAGGATGAAGTCCTCATTATTGAGAAAATACTTACTTTCACAAAATCCAAATCCCGTGTTTAATATTAACCTATTATTCAACCATGCATAAGTATTGTTTGCATTTATGGTCAACCGATGGGAATGATTGCCCACAAGATCATGCAAATTTTTGTCAAAGCCGACCGATAGATAATAGTGGTTATTTGCACCTCCACCACTCGTATTGATGGCATATTGTTGGTTCAGACTATTTCGGTAAAAATATTTCTCTTTTTCCCGACGAACATCTATAGCACGCAAAGAATCAAGGCTTGCATTGAACAATGCATCGCTGATGATACCATCTCTTTTTTTGATAAATAACTCAACTGCGGGAGATAGCGCTACGGGAATCCTTCCCGATTCTTTATTAGCATAAAAGCCCCTTTCAAATAAATACTGCTCTACCCAGATATAGTCTTCAGTATTTAGCGCTGGCAAATAATAAGCATCCGGTTTACCTCCAATGGTAATATTACTGTTAACAGTAAGTGTCGGCTCCTGCCTAAACCTCCCCTTTTTAGTATTAATCACTATCACCCCATTGCCCGCAAAAGCACCCCAAATGGCTGCAGCATTAGCATCTTTAAGAACGGTAACAT
>DATCKK010000352.1:0-2490 GCA_036562325.1 Cytophagaceae bacterium
AAGGATAACTTGGCTTCTCCGGATTTTGCCAATGCTTCCACCGTATGTAAAACGGCATGATGCTCTATCGGAGACGAAATGATATGTTTTATTTTTTTAGTTCGAACCGTGGATTGAAGGGCTGCATTATCCGCTTCTGTACCTCCAGAGGTGAAAAATATTTCAGATGGAGAAGTGTTTAGCAGGGAGGCAATCGTTTTTCTGGCTTTTTCAATGGCGGCTCTTCCTTCCCGTCCTTTAGAATGTATGGAAGAAGGATTGCCATAATGCCCTTTTAAGTAAGGCATCATGGCTTCTAGTACTTCTTCGTCTAATGGGGTTGATGCAGCATTATCTAGATATACATGCATGCTTTGTAAGTATCTCTTTAATGTCCAGAATGATCTTATTCGCCAGATGGTCGGCAGTTGCAAGAGTTCCTGACTCAGAGTAAATTCTTATTATAGGTTCTGTATTCGACTTTCTTAAATGTACCCACTCTTTGTCAAACTCTATTTTAACACCATCTATTGTGTTCAGAGGTTGCTTGCTATACTTACTCTTTATTTCCTCGATTACAAAGTCTACATCGATTTCAGGAGTAAGTTCGATCTTGTTTTTAGAAATGTGGTACGATGGATATTTGGCTCTTAGCATGGAAATCGATTTGCCAAATGTCGCCAGGTGGCTTAAAAACAGGGCTATACCAACTAATGCATCTCTTCCGTAGTGTAGTTCTGGGTAGATTATTCCTCCATTGCCTTCGCCACCAATAACCGCTTTATTTTTTTTCATGGCATCTACCACATTTACTTCACCTACCGCTGAAGCAAAATACTTAGCCTGATATTTTTCAGTAATATCTCTTAAGGCTCTTGTAGAAGACAGATTGGAAACGGTATTTCCGACTTTTTTGCTCAACACATAGTCTGCCACCGCTACCAATGTATATTCTTCACCGAACATGCTCCCATCTTCATTGACAAAGCACAGGCGGTCAACGTCCGGATCTACTACAATGCCCAGATCAAAGTTGCCTTTCGTTACTTCATTACTGATATGGGTAAGGTTTTCCGGAAGAGGCTCCGGATTATGAGGAAAATGCCCGTTAGGTTCGCAATAAAATTTCGTTACATTTTTTACCCCTAATGCTTCCAGAAGCATGGGTACGGCAATGCCTCCGGTTGAATTAACGCAATCAATAGCTATTTTGAAGTTTCGTTCTTCTATGGCTTTTTTATTGACTAATGGAAGTTTTAGAATGGCATTTATATGTTTCTTCAAATAGGTGTTATCCTGCGAGTAGGTGCCTAGTTTTTTAACTTCCGCAAATTGTATCTGTTGGCTGTTTTCTGCCAGCTCCAGTATTTTCTTACCGTCTGCATCTGATACAAACTCTCCTTTGTCATTCAGAAGTTTTAATGCGTTCCATTGTATGGGGTTGTGGCTGGCTGTAATAATGATCCCCCCGGCTGCCTGTTCTTTGGTTACGGCAATTTCAACAGTAGGTGTGGTGGAAAGTCCGAGATCGACCACATCCAGGCCAAGGCCAATAAGTGTGGAGGATACCAGTTTGGATACCATTTCTCCAGAAGGCCTTGCATCACGGCCTATAATTACTTTATTTTTATCTGATTTGGATTTCAACCAGGCTCCATATGCGGCTGTAAATTTAACAACGTCCAAAGGGGTAAGCGAGTCTCCGCTGCTTCCGCCAATTGTCCCTCTGATCCCGGAAATTGATTTAATTAATGACACTATAATTGAAAGTTTAAGTTTCTTTGAGAACAGATTAAATTATCCTTCAAATAATACGATATTTACGTAATAGTTATTACTTAATAATTGCATTAAAAATTATGCCATTATGGTGAAAACTGATAAAATACATTAATCTGTTTCAATAGGGTGGCTAATTTAATTAATATTATGGGATATAAGAATAAATAGGTGCTCATTCTTTAAATTATAAAATTATGAACGAAAATAGGCCTGAACTTAGTACCAGGGATGAAAAACTGAAAGCTTTTGACAGATTACTCACCATCATGGATGAGTTGAGGGAGCAATGCCCCTGGGATAGAAAGCAGACTCTGGAAAGCTTAAGGTACCTGACCATAGAGGAAACATACGAACTTTCCGACGCTATTTTGGAGAATGACAAGACAGAAATTAAAAAGGAATTAGGCGATATACTTTTACACATTGTTTTTTATGCACGTATAGCTTCCGAAACCGGTGATTTTGATATTGCTATGGTTATTAATTCTTTATGTGAAAAATTAATAGCCCGGCATCCGCATATATACGGGGATACCAAGGCTGAGGATGAAGAACAGGTAAAGAAAAACTGGGAGCAGTTAAAATTGCAGGAAAAGGGGGGGAATAAAACGATACTCGGAGGGGTGCCCAAATCGCTTCCTGCATTGGTAAAAGCGATGCGTATTCAGGAAAAAGCGCGTTCAGCAGGTTTTGATTGGGAACAAAAACAGCAGGTATGGGAGAAAGTCG
>DATCKK010000358.1:0-1990 GCA_036562325.1 Cytophagaceae bacterium
ACGCTATCCATGGTATTAAAAACTCCCCATCCTAAAATCAATCCGCCCCAAAATACAGGCACAGACCGTAAAGTATCTTTGCGGGTTAACGCATTCCATAATACACCAATACCAATAGCTGTAAAGATCCATGTAAATACATGGAAGACCCCATCCCAAAACATATTGACACTTTTACTTAGGTAATCTACCGGAGGTAATATGGCGGAGATCATCTGGTGCCATTGAAGAAGCTGATGTAATAAAATGCCATCGATAAATCCACCCATGCCAAAGCCAATTAATAAAGAAGCCGTAACAAGCGGCCCGGCTAAAGGTGTTTCAGGAGACTGGCCGGTCGACATATTTTGGTTATTTTAAACGGTAGTAAATAAAGTAAAATATACCTCCAACAAAAAGGAATGGAGTAGTCAGTTTCAAAAATGTAGTGTAAAAGTCTGTATTGAAAATAGCTTTTTGTAATGGAAGATTGCATGAAGTGCATGCTTCAGCAAATGAAGGTAAGGCAAGTAGAATTGCCAATAATAGTATTTTTGAATTAGTGTTCATGTTCCTGTTTTATTGGAACAATAATTCAAAAAAGTATAAAATGTTTAATCTACTTGCCTTTTTTCTAATAGCAGAACAGATATGTATACAACTTTCTATTCTGCTTTTATCAGTTTGAATGTTTTTACTGAATTGTTATAGTTTATAATCAAAATATAAATTCCATTAGGAAGATTATTGCCAATGACAATGGATTCATTGGTAAAATAGTTATCGGAGTGATATAAGGACGAACCCGTTATATCTACTACTTTAATGGATAGTTTCTGAGGCTGCTCTGAATTTATTCTTAGCAGTGTTGACTCTTTAAAAGGGTTGGGAAATATCTGCCAATAGTTATCACTACCAAGATGAACGGAAGTAGGCTGATCCATAGTGATAGTTATGGAAGAGGATATTCCACCTTCTTCATTAACAACCTCAATATTGCCACCGGACGCTTCTTCGAAATATACTTTAATCGTATTTGTTCCCTGGCCCTCAACAATAACAACACCGTCAGGGACAATCCATGTGTACGGGCCTGTGCCTGTAACGGAATAGGTTTGCTGAGTGCCATTGGCTACCAGCGTAGGCCCTGAAATATTACCCAATGGGGTGACAGAAGCATTTATCGTTACTTCATCATAGGCTGTACAGCTTCCATTTTGCACTGTCCATCGGAAGGTATTTGCCCCGTTTTGTAAAGCGGAAACGGTTGTAGTAGGTGTATTGGGGTTTTTTATATTTCCTGCACCCGAAATCAAAGTCCATGTACCGGATGCCGCATTGGCTGTAAGAGTAGCTGTATAAGAGCTCACATTTTGATCATTCCCGGCATCGGCAAAAGGAGTTAAGTTAAAACTTTCTTCACTGGTAACACTACCTTCTGCCGTTGTGATGCTAATTTTTCCGGCAGTTACTCCTGAGGGGGCAGCAGCTACGATTTGCGAAGCCGTATTGCTTATGATGGTTCCTGCCAGGCCGTTAAAGGTTACGTTGTTTGCATTGGAAAGATAATTGCCGGTAATAGTAACCTGTGTACCCTCGGTAATACAAGCAGGCGTAAAGCTTGTAATAGCAGGAAGTTGGGTTAATGGAGGGCTACAATTATCACCTATACCAATCCAATCAATCTCTACAGTACCATTAAAAGCTGTATTATAGTTAGCGTTAATACCTGAATAAGGATAACTGTAATAACCCGGATTGATAGCAAATTGAATTCGTTCAATATAAGTACTATCAAGTATTCCCGGATTAGCACTGTGATAATTCCTAAAGTGTTGTGAAAAATCAATTGTGAAGATTTGATAGGAGTTAGTTAACTCCATATTAATACCCGGATAATTGTCCACTGCTCTTCCATTCACATCTACCAGAGTAGCGGTTAATAAGCAAATGCCGGATGCTTTAGCCCTAACTTTTAAAATTGGCTTATTAGCGGTACAGCTAAAGTTGA
>DATCKK010000361.1:0-1541 GCA_036562325.1 Cytophagaceae bacterium
CATTAACAATAGTCTCTGCGTACTTCAGGAAAAATCTAAGATAGCACAGCTGTTTTCCGGCAATGACAAAGCTTCGGTTAATAAAATATCCTCTAATAGTGGTAATACTTCTAAAATGCCAGCCACTATACAAACAAAAATGGAGAACAGTTTTGGCGAGGACTTCTCCGGAGTAAACATACATACCAATTCAGAACAAGCAAATCAATTGAACGCTCTTGCCTATACGCAGGGCAATGATATACACTTTGCCCCAGGACAATACAATCCGGAAAGTAAATCGGGCCAGGAACTATTAGGACATGAGCTTACACATGTGGTTCAGCAAAAGCAAGGAAGAGTAAATAGCACAGCTCAATTTAAAGGAGTACAAATAAACAATGATTCTGCTTTAGAAAATGAAGCGGATGAAATGGGAAGAAAAGCGGCAGAGGGGAAAGATGCAACAGTTCAATTGCAGGCAAAAGACAATGCCATTCAACGATATGAAATTGAAGGTCCTTGGAATAAAAACGAACCCATTCATGAACACATAACTTTATATGCTTTAATTCAGGCAGGAATAGTAAATGCTGATACCGCTTACGATGACGATAAAGTTTGGGAGTTTACCAGAGGCGCTATTTGGAATGATGACCCTGAAGGTTTACTATTTGACAATAACAGTGAGGAGAACAAAAATTGGAGTAGCGGTGTGGTATGGTATAATCATTTTTCAGATGGTAAATCAAAAGCTACTAAAGGCCAGTCAATAGGTGTAAATGATAATTTAACTGCCAGAAGCCACTTTGGTGATTTGCAATTCATACATGCAATGGCAGTGAAAGAAGGAGTTAAGGCAAGTTCTACCAAATCTAAAATAATGATGTGGTCAGAGTTTGTATACAAAACAGGAATAGGTGTTATAAAGGAAGATACATTACTCAAAAATGTTCCTGTTGCAGGAATTCCTGATTTATTCCCAGGAAAATTGGGCGAATTAACCATTAGACAATTATTCCATGTTCATGAATCAGGTAGTACGCAAAAAAGATGTATGGGCAGCCTTCTTCATATGATTCAGGATTCCTACGCGGAAGGACATGCGGAAAGAGAAACTGTTAATAATAAAAAAGAAGATGTTGTATCCTTTCACTCCTATACTAATCAGGATTCTCATAAGCATGGTGAAAAAGACGGTATTCAGGAAGGAAGTAAGGGTACAATGCGTGAAAAAATTGCTAAGATACCAGGGGCAAATGATGCCATAGATAAATGTGCCATGGTATTAAAAATGTATCATGCGGCAAAACCTTGGGAAGAGGTAAAACCAATTCTGGAGTATCAGATTTTTAAACTAAAAAATCCGGATAACTTATCTTCTGCCGGAGAAGACTTTGAAAAAGACCCTAAACATGTATATGAATCCTTTAAATCTTGGGGAACTTTGGATGAAGAAAGTTTAGGTAAAAAGTTATCTTCGCTTGCCATAGAAAAACCGCAGTTAGTTCTGGATGTTTTAAATAAAGAAGTTGCGTATGTCGATCAGGATGATGTCGCCT
>DATCKK010000378.1:0-2157 GCA_036562325.1 Cytophagaceae bacterium
AAATTTTTGCCTGATCTGTTTTGAATTCATTTTATATATTTGTTGTGAAATTATACTTAATCAATAAAATTTTATCTTTTACCTACATAAAATAAATAAAAGAATATCCCTTTATAGTAAAACTACGTTAGTTAAGCGTACAAATTTAGAATAAATTACAGAAGGTAGAAAAATGGCAAGAATAAAATATTACTACGATACTGAAACCTGTAAATACGAACGCCTCAAAGTCTCCACCTGGGATATTATTCTCAACACGCTGGGATATTTATTTGTTTCCCTGATTTTTGGAGTAATACTATCCTTAATATATCTGAAAACTTTTGAATCTCCCAGAGAAAGAATGCTAGCCAAAGAAAATGAACAGCTTAGCATTTATTATGAAATCTTAAACAAAGAAATCGAAAAAGCGAATGAAATGCTGGCAGCACTGCAACAAAGAGATGACAATATTTACAGAGTTATCTTCGAAGCAGAGCCTATCCCAGCTTCTATCAGAAAAGCAGGTACGGGGAAGGCGGATAAATACAAAGCGCTATTAAAGAAGGGAGTAGGCCAGGATGAAGTCATTGCAAGTACCATTGAAAAAATTGAAAAGCTGAAAAAGCAAATGTATATCCAAACCAAATCCTATGATGAAATTGCTAAAATGGCTAAAAACAAGGCAACAATGCTGGCAAGTATTCCTGCAATACAACCAATAGGCAATAAAGAACTTACAAGACTGGTTTCCGGATTTGGTATGAGAATCCACCCCATATATAAAGTGAAGAAAATGCACACCGGTTGCGACTTCTCGGCCCCAAGAGGTACACCTGTATATGCCACAGGAGACGGGATAGTGAAAAAAGTGAATACCAATTTGGGAGGATATGGAAAAGAAATAGAAATTGATCATGGATTTGGTTATGTAACCAAATATGCACACCTCGACCAGTTCAAAGTACGGGTTGGCCAAAAAGTAAAGCGGGGAGAAATGATCGGATATACAGGGAATACAGGTAGTTCAACGGCTCCTCACCTGCATTACGAAGTAATATACAATGGTACCAAAGTGAACCCTGTGCATTACTTCTACAACGATCTCAACGAAGAAGAATATCAAAAGATTCTGGAGTTGGCAACCGAAGAAAACCAATCTCTTTCATAGATAAATTCCAAAAACCAGAGACTCAATCAAATTTCAGGATCCCAATTTCCATACTTCTGCTGTTAAATTTTTGGGTTCGAAATTTGATTGAGAATTATTGTCTGACAATCTCTACTAAGTTTGACAGAGATTATTTAATTTTGAGTTTGTTTTCATTTATTCATAAATAACTCTTTTATAAACAAATAGCCAGATGGTTATACTCTCAACCATATTACTGTTTTTTTCATCTCTGATCGGACAACCTGAAGGAAATAATCCGGTAAATCCAACCGATACAAGTTTTTCAGGAGCCAACAAAGAGAGTGTCAAAAAGCCTAAAAAAGATACTATATCCATAATTGGTGTTGGAGATATCATGATAGGAACCAACTATCCCTCCCCTAAATATTTGCCACCCGATGACGGAAAAAACCTTCTGGCACCTGTCGCTGATATTTTAAGAGATGCCGATGTTACCTTTGGCAATCATGAAGGTACTTTAATGAATGACCTTGGGATTCCGAAAAAATGCCAGGACACCACCAAATGTTACGCTTTCAAATCGCCGGAACACTATGTCAATTATCTGGTAGATGCGGGATTTGACCTGATCAGTATTGCCAATAACCATTTTGGGGATTTTGGGGAGCCGGGAAGACAAAGGACTATAAAAGTATTGCAAGATGCAGGACTAAAATGTGCCGGATCTTTAACACTTCCATACACTATACTTGAAAAAGACGGTGTTACTTACGGCCTTGCAGCTTTTGCCCCAAATACAGGTACCTGTTCCATTAATGACCATGAACTTGCTAAAAAGACCGTTGCACATCTTGATACGTTGACAGATATTGTAATCGTCTCATTTCACGGAGGTGCGGAAGGTAAAAACTACCAACATGTTACCCGAAAAACAGAAATGTTTTATGGAGAAAACCGGGGAAACGTTTATCAATTCGCTCATGATATGATTGATGCCGGAGCGGATATTATTTTCGGCCATGGCCCGCACGTAACAAGAGCAA
>DATCKK010000430.1:0-7337 GCA_036562325.1 Cytophagaceae bacterium
GCCTTAAAAAGTTAACTATTATAGCGTATAATGATCCTCATTGTAAGTCAGATGAAATAGGGTCATATCAGGTACAGTTCAATCCGACAGAAATACACAGTAGCGCTGAAATTCAATATTATTCTGATAAGGTTAACGGGCAAACCGATGGTGTCCTGAAGTTTAAAGGAATTGACTCCCAGGAAATAAAATTAAAGTTTGTACTTGATGGTACCGGAGTATCCGGCCAAACAGGTAAGGGGAGCGGAGATAAATTGGGAGGGAAAAGTTCCAGTCCGGTAGAAATAAAAGATGTAAAAGCTCAGGTTGATCATATAAAGGCGATAACATCAATGTATCAGGGTGATATACATGAGGTGCCATATTGTACAGTAAGCTGGGCTGATGAAATTATTAGAGGGAGACTTTTTAAATTTGATGTTACCTATACCTTGTTTAAATCCGATGGTACCCCTATTCGGGCAATAGTTGAATTAACTTTTAATAGTTCTACCAATGAGGATTTACAAGAAAAGTTAAAAGGAAAAAACTCACCGGATCTTACCCATGTTAGAACTGTTCAGGTAGGTGATACGCTGCCTTTAATGTGCCAACGCATATACAAGGATAGTTCTTACTATTTGAAAGTAGCAAAATTCAACAATCTGGTTGACTTCCGTAATTTAGAACCTGGAACAGAAATAATATTTCCTCCTATAATATGAGCATTCCTTCTGTCATTCCATCCGAATCAAGTTTAGTTACCTTTTCAATTAAGATTGATGATACTACACCTTCCGGTGCATATGCTATTCAATCGATTTGGGTATCAAGAGAAATAAACAAAATTGGAACTGCCAAAATTACTATTTTTGACGGAGGGTATACAGGTTTGGAAGATGACTTTCCGGCTGCAAACTCCGGGCTTTTTGACCCCGGTAAAAAAATAGAAATCAAAGCAGGTTATCATTCTACAGAAGAAGTAATTTTTTCCGGTATAATTATCAAGCAAGGTATAAAACTTGGAAACGATAATTTTTATTTATCGATTGAATGCAAAGAAGATGCTGTTAAAATGACAGCAGTTCGCAATAATTCAATATTTTTAGATAAGAAGGATAGTGAAATAATAAAAGAACTTACCAGTAAATATGGCCTTTCTGCTACCATAGAGGCCACTACTGTGAAACATCCTGAGGTAGTACAATATTATTGTAGCGATTGGGATTTTATAATGATGAGGGCCGATTTGAATGGAATGGTAGTTATTACGGATGGCGATAAGATAAATGTAAAAAAACCTGAAATTAAAGGGACAGCAGTGGTAGAGGTAGAAAATGGAAAAAGCTTATTGTCAATCAATGCGGAAATTGATTCACGAAATCAATTCTCAAAGGTGAGCAGCGTAGGATGGGATGTGTCTAATCAAAAGATAATAAAGTCCAACTCCAAGCCTGTGGATGACCAGAATATAGGCATTGAGTCATCTAAGTTAAGTAATGTATTGGGGAGTGATGAATATCAATTACAAACAGGGACGAATGTACCAGCCAACTTGTTGGAAGCCTGGTCCACAGGAAAGTTAACAAGGTCTAAGCTGTCCAAAATAAATGGTAAAGTGAAGTTTATCGGTAGTTCAAAAGTATTGCCGGGAACTTTGATTAAGCTTACGGGCTTAAGTAAAGCATTTAATGGAGATGCTTATGTTACGGGGGTGGAACATTGGATAGAGGATGGTGGTTGGGTGACAGAAGCTCAATTAGGAATCAATTTTAAGTCTTATTCCGAGGAGATGCCGGATATAGAGGCTCCTTCTGCCTCAGGGATGTTAGCTGGTATTAAAGGCCTCCATATTGGAATTGTAAAAAAAATACATGAAGATAAAGACGGGCAGCATAGAATACAGATATCTTACCCAACTATAGAGAAAGATAATTTAGGCGTTTGGGCACGATTGGCTACGTTTTATGCAACCAAAGACTCTGGTGCCTTTTTTGTTCCGGAAGTAAATGATGAAGTAATAGTAGGGTTTATTAATGAAGATCCGCAACAGCCTATCATTTTAGGCTCTGTTTATAGTTCGAAAAATGCTCCTGCATATACTTCAGAAGAAAAAAATAAAATTAAAGCACTGGTTACAAAGAGTAAGCTAACCATTGAGTTTGAAGAGGAGAAAAAGATAATAACAATTAAAACTCCCGGCGAAAATAGCATAGTGTTAGATGATGATCAGGGCTCCATCACGATTTTAGATAAAAATAATAACAAGATGGAGATGACCAAGGATGGAATTACTTTTGACTGTGCCAAGGATTTTACAATTAAAGCGAAAGGTAAAATCAACATGGAAGCTACAGCGGATATAATGCAAAAAGCAACAGGTAATTTAAAAGGAGAAGGAATGGCTGTAGAGTTTAAAGGAAACACTAAATTTGCCGCAGAAGGGGCCATGGCCGAAGTAAAGGGTTCGGGCCAGACAGTAATTAAAGGGGGAGTAGTGATGATCAATTAATTTTGAATTATAGGATTTTGAATTATGAATGAATAATGTAGAGGCTAAAGGTAATATTCATCATAATTACAATTTTTTATAATTCAATTAATTAAATAAAAGTGTCATTAAGATTAAGTGAATTGATAAACTAACATTGTTAATTTGTCAATTCAAATTTCATAATTCAAAACTTATAATTAAAAAAGACATGCCGCCAGCAGCCAGAGCAGGAGATATGCATACTTGTCCGATGCAGACACCAGGAACCCCGCCAATTCCACATGTAGGAGGGCCGGTAATGCCTCCTGGTTGTATGACCGTATTAATTGGTGGAATGCCAGCAGCCAGAGTTGGAGATATGTGTGTGTGTGTTGGCCCCCCAGATACAATTGTGAAAGGATCAGGTACGGTATTAATAGGAGGTATGCCTGCTGCAAGGATGGGTGACAGCACGGCGCATGGAGGATCTATTGTTTTAGGTTGTCCAACAGTAATCATTGGAGGATAAATAAATGAAGCACAAAAAGACATTTTTAGGAATCGGCTGGAAGTTTCCACCTACATTTGACAGAAGTAGTGGAAGTATTATGCTGGTTTCTGAAGAGGAAGATATAAAAGAAAGCTTATACATTCTTCTTTCAACTAAGCCGGGAGAAAGAATTATGCTCCCAGAATATGGTTGCAATCTTCATAAGATGATGTTCGAAACGATAGATTCGGCATTAATCTCCCAAATCAAAGGGATGATTGAGTACTCTATTCTTTATTTTGAACCCAGAATAACAGTAAATGATATTTCTATTACAAAGGATAGAGAAAATGATGGCTTGTTATTAATTAACATAGACTATACTATCAGAAAGACCAACAACAGAAGCAATATGGTATATCCATATTATGTGATAGAAGGTACGGAAGCCAGATTCAGACCAGTAAATACTTTTTAAACTTTAAAAGGCCAGTAAATGAATCGCAATAAATACGTAAGACTAACTAGTGCAGGTACATCGCAGGAGAAGAGGGCTTTTGCTGCACTGGATTTTGATTATGTAAAAATTGATGAAAGAACTTTTGAAGATTTGTTGGTATTTGCTTCCGGGTTTGCCAAACTAATCAATTATTATAATCTTAATAATAAGGTAGAAGGTGACTGGTCAGAGTTCTTGACTGATGAAACAGTTATCCTGGCTACCATGATAGACTCCAATCCATCCGGAATAGAAATAAGATTTAAAAACAATCTTCACAAAGCTTCCTTATTTAAAAGACGAGAAAAGAAAATTCAATATCTGCGAAATTGCTTTAGAGAAGTTTATGATATGGCGTTGAGGTTTCAGGTTTGGCTTACGCGCCTGAAAGCAGTAGAAAACTTTTCTAATCAAAATCTGGCTATTAAAAATGAGATCTCCAATGCTATTAGCAGTAAGTTAAATAAGGGGCTTCAGACACTATTTGCCCAATATCGCTCCATAAATAGATTTCTTGCAGAGGAAGAACAGTTGTTACTTGACTTTAGCCGCTTTGATTCGATCTGGGATTTAAATGAAAATATACTGGAGAGCGGAGACGAGGAGACACTTACGATTACCACTACCATTGAACAATCCATAGTTGAATTGGAGCAGAGCTTTCAGGCATTTTATGAAACCTTGCTGTATCTTAAAATGAAAGCGCCTGAGTACTTGCAACAGTCGCTTAAAACAGATACTCATTACCCTGAAGTGGCATTGTTCCTTGCCTTCCTTCGATTGTTTAAAGAGGCTCAGGGCAATATTAATAATTTAAGTAAAAGGCATCTTGATTTTTATTATTCCCAGGTATTACAGCAAAAACCGAAGGATGCTATCAGAGATAAGGTTTACCTGAAGTTTCTTCCTTATGAAACATCGGTATTTGGTAATGTGAAGAAAGGAACCTCTTTTCTGGCAGGTGAAGACGACGGGGGAAATGAAGTAGTATACTATGCTGATTATGACTTACAGGTAAACAAGGCTCAGATAGACCGGCTTAGAACGATTTTTATATCACGAAATCACTATAATATCAAGGGAACAGAAAAAACATTCTTTAAAGAAGTACTGTCCTCTGATATTCCTATTTCTGCACTTACCAGGACTCCGGAAGACAACATGCCCAGAAAGTCTTATGCTACTTTCGGAGAAAGTCAGGAAGGTAAAGGTTCTCATGAGAAAACCATGCAAAATGCAGAATTAGGTTTTGCCATTGCTTCTCCTGTCTTATTTTTAAATGAAGGATATCGTGAGATAAATCTTACACTTCAGTTTTCGGAATCAAGTTTTAAAACACTGATTCAAAAGCTGGAAGACCTGGCCTATCTGGAGAAAAATTCGGAGCATGAAATCTTCATAAAAAGCTTTCTTGATGCCTTTCATATAGAAGTTACTACCCCTGAAGGATGGTACTATATAAGAAATTATGTTATTTCCAGAGACGATGCCACTGCTTCTTTAGTACTCCGATTCGACCTGGATGGCTCTGAGCCTTCGATTGTCAGATATGACAAAACTGTACATGGAGGAATGTTCAGGGCAGTTACTCCGATCATAAAAATAAAGATGGCTAATGATACTTATATCTACCCTTATTCTTTATTAAATGATTTGGTGTTAGAGGAGGTTCAGATCAAAACGAATGTAAAGGGAGTAAAAGATCTGCAGTTATACAATAATATGGGGCAATTAAGCCCCGATAATCCTTTCTATCCATTTGGCCCTATGCCTAACGTAGGGAGCTATCTGATGATTGGTAGTAACGAGATCTTCCGTAAGACCTTAGAAAGCCTGAATATAAATATTGAGTGGTTCAATCTGCCCAGGACGAATAGTGGATTTTATGGGCATTACAGCGATTACGGATTAAAGATAGATAACACTTCTTTTGAGGCAAAGCTGTCTATACTTGATGCGGGGCGATGGAAGCCGCAACCACAGGAGCAGCAGAAGTTGAAATTGTTCCGTACTCAGGGCAAGCCGGAAGAAGATCCAAAGCCAAAGTCGGGCTTAAATGATGAAACTTACATTAAAAATATAGATGCGGCAAAATTAAGGCAGGCTCCCGATTATGCCGGAATAGAAAAAGCGCTGGTTTATTCCACTACTGCTCAAAGAGGATTTATTAAACTTGAATTGTCTGGCCCGGAATCCGCTTTTGGGCATACAGTTTATCCTGCGGTGGTTTCTGATGTTGCCATCAAAAACAGCAGAACAAGCTTGCTGCAGCTAACCGGGAAGAAACTGGAGAAAATGCCTAATCCGCCTTATTCTCCACAGATAAAGTCAATCTCTTTGGACTATAGCTCTTCGGCGGTAATCACTTTAAGAGACAGATCCAGAAAAGCAGAAGAGAGCGACATGCGCGGACAAGTATTTCACCTGCATCCTTTTGGAGATAATCTGGTATATCCTGATAACTCTACTCAGTTTACTTATCTGTTGCCTGATTATACCTATGAAGGTTCTTTAATGATTGGATTCAGGAATTTAAATCCGCCTCAAAAGGTGTCCATGCTGTTCGAAATGTTTGATGAGTATACTGTATCCTCTGAAGAAGATCCACCGGTAATAGAATGGAGCTATTTAGCCGACAACCGTTGGCATTATTTGAAGCCTTCGAGGATTGTAAGGGATGATACCAATAACTTTATCAAGACCGGAATTATTGAAATAGACTTGCCATACGAAATTAACAGGAACAATACTATACTGGACCCTTCATTGTATTGGGTAAGAGCATCGGTAATAAAGAATATAGATGTAACGTCTAAAACGGTTAGTGTTTATACTCAGGTATTAACCGCTACCTTATCGGAAGATTACAATGTTGAAGGAAGTCATTTGCGAAAGCCTTTACCGGCTTTTACCATTCAGCGTTCGGTAGAAAATATTGAAGGCGTGGAATCGGTGGTACAGCCGTTAGAATCGTTTCTGGGAAGGCCGAGAGAAGATGAGAAAACTTTCTATACCCGGGTGGGTGAAAGGCTGCGACATAAGAGTCGCGCTATTATGCCATGGGATTATGAACGTATTATTCTTGAACAGTTTCCATCTTTGTATAAAGTAGCTTGTTTGCCGAACATGACAAGTACCAATCTGGATTCTCCGGGTAGTGTACTTATTGTGGTTTCTCCTTATAATACAGAGCATGTAGAGGTGAATGAACCGATGGCAAGCAGCGAGTTGCTGTATCAGATCAAAAATTATATTAAAAACTTTGTATCTCCACATGTGAAGCTGGAAGTGAGAAATCCGGCTTATGAGCGAATTAAGATCATATGTTCTGTTAAATTTACAGATGGTTATAATTACGGATACTTTATTCAGCGATTGAATGAAGAGTTGAAAAAGTATCTTAACAAGAGTACGCCCAATGGCCAGTCGAGCCTTAACCTTGGCGGGAAAATCAATACTTCGGATATTCTCAGTTTTATGCGTACCTTGCCTTATGTGGATTTTATTACTAAATTTTCCATGGTTCAGGCGGCCAGGGATTTCTCCGGAACCTGGATGTTGATAGATACAGCCAGGGAGGGAGAGGCAAAAGCAGAACTCAGAGCTACTAAGCCATGGTCCGTGCTTGTGCCGGCAGCGGAACATCAAATTACTGTGTTGAATGAAAAACTGGAAGAGAAGTCATTACAGGCTGGTATTGATTCACTTGAGTTAGGACATGACTTCATTATAGAATAAATAATCGGAATCTGGATAATTACCTATGTCTTTACAAAACAGAAATTCCTTAAAAGGGTACTTTAAAAAAGGGCAGCTTCCTTCTGAAAGCCATTTTTATGACCTTATCGACTCCATGTTGAATAAAGTGGACGATGGGATGTCTAAAACTATGGAAG
>DATCKK010000475.1:0-3086 GCA_036562325.1 Cytophagaceae bacterium
CTTCCAGAGAGCACGCTGCTATGGAGCCAAGACACTTAGGCGTTCGAGCTATTATTGTTAAATCTTTTGCTCGTATTCACGAGACTAACTTAAAGAAACAAGGTATGCTCGCATTGACTTTTGCTAATCCTGCAGATTATGATAAAGTCAAAGAAGACGATTCTATTGATATTATAGGTTTACAAAGCTTTGCTCCAGGAACTCCATTAACCGTAGTATTAAATCACAAAGATGGTTCTAAGGATGAAATAAAAGTGAATCATACCTATAATGAGGGCCAGATTGAGTGGTTTAAAGCAGGTTCTGCATTAAATCTGATAGGCCAGAAAGAAAAAGCTAATAATTAAGAATAGCTATTAAATATTGGAAGCTGTCTCCAAAAGGGACAGCTTCTTTTTTTATATTAATTCCCCAAAAATAATAGTTGATTTTATTAGACTATAATTATCAAACTAATCAAAGCCTGGTTCCGCCTCTCTTTCTTATTGTTTAAGTTTCTGGTTTTTGTTTGGAGGTTTTTCCAACTATTATTTCATTTTACTTCTCTTAATTAAGTAAGGCAGGAGTATCTGGTCGTAGCTTTTATTAATATCGGCGGTTATAAAGTCTATTTTATACTGTCCGCATTTTAGCTTCAAATCGTTATAATATTTTTTTACATGCTCTCTGTAATAATCTTTTACCTGAGAAGGTTGTACCTTTACTTTGGCGCCTGTTTCGAGATCTATGAATTCATAAGGCCTTTCTTCAAATTCAAATTCTTCTTCAGTCTTAGAATCAATCACATGAAACAATACTACCTCATGCTTGTTGTGTTTCAGGTGTTGAAGCGCGGAGAATAAGGCGTCAGCCTGTTGCTGATTATCCATCATATCACTGAATATAATTACCAGAGAGCGTTTGTGTGTTTTGTCCGCAATCTGATGGATTACGGAAGAAACAGCCGATTTTTTCTCCGGTGTATTTTCATTGAGTAAGTTCTGCAAGAGCAGGAACAAGCTGTGTAAGTGGCTGGGGGTGGACTTTACAGCCGTAGAGTGAATAATAGTATCAGAAAAAGTGGTGATGCCAACAGCGTCCCGTTGGGTTTGCAGCATATATGCCAATGCCGATGCTGCCATGATACTAAAAGTGATTTTACCATTAGTTTCTGCAGGATAATACATTGAAGAAGAAGTGTCAATTACTATCTGACATCTTAAGTTGGTTTCTTCTTCATACCTTTTGGTGTACAGGCGATCGGTTTTTCCAAATACTTTCCAGTCGATATGGCGGGTGCTTTCACCGGTGTTATAAAGCCTATGTTCCGCAAATTCCACGGAAAAGCCATGGTAAGGAGATTTGTGAAGGCCTGTAATGAAGCCTTCCACCATTTGCTTGGCTAAAAATTCAATATTACCAAATTGTTTTATAGATGCCAGATCGATTTGCATTCTTTAATTACCGTTTTATTAAAAATTGTTTAATATCTTATTTATAAACTTTACCCAATGCTTTTAACCGGTAAGTAGCTTCAGGCTTCGTGTGCGAATTATATTTGAGGTTTATGGATTGTAATAATTCGTATTCTTTTACTACATTTTACAGTTCAATATACGCATTCATTTTGATTCCACGTCTTGGATATCGGTGATTTTTCCCGCGTATTATAAATATAACCTGAGCTTAAACTTTCAATAAAGTCAGTAGAGAGATTGTCCGATTCATGTTCATCCATACTTAGTTCATCGGTATCGTCGCTTTTGCCAATTACTTCAATTTTTACTTTAGTTACTCCCTTTGTAAGCATTCCAAGGTCTTTGGCTGCTTTGCCTGATAAGTCAATAATTCTGTTTTTTACGAAAGGCCCCCGGTCGTTTATTCTCACTATGACTGATTGGTTGTTGGCAAGGTTGGTTACCTTTACCATAGTTTGAAAAGGAAGGTTTTTATGTGCGGCGGTTAATGCGTTGAAGTCAAATTTTTCGCCAGAAGCAGTTTTTCTTCCATGAAATTTTTTGTGGTAATAACTGGCCATTCCCTGTTCTGTATAGCCTGTTTGAGCGTAAGTGGTTGGCATATAAATAAGTATGAAAAACAATATGAGTGCTTTTTTCATAAGAATAATTTATATTAGCTGAATAAACGCAAAAAAATGCAGAAACAATATAAATGTAATTTTTTGCTCATAATTTGTTTTTTTTCTTTGTAACTTACCGAAAATGTCTTAATTTTACCCAACTAATAAAACTAAAAATATCAGGACTGTGGAAGAGAATAAAGACCAAGAAAAAGTTGAAACTTACTCTCAGAGAGTAAGAGCAGGGAAAAGGACGTATTTCTTTGACATCAAAGCAACACGTTCTAATGATTATTATCTTACTATCACAGAAAGTAAGAGAAGATTTAAAGATGAGGGGTATTTTTATGAAAAACACAAAATTTTTCTTTATAAAGAAGATTTTGACAAGTTTCTTGAAGCCCTGAAAGGTACCGTGGATTACGTAAAAACTGAACTGATGCCTGATGTGGATTTCAGTAAGTTTGAAGAGTCAGATGATGAAAGAGAGGAAACAACCACGTCTTCTTCAGATGATGAACTAACCTGGGATTAAATCCTTTAACTCGAAAAGAAATTGAAAGCTCCGTCAAGGAGCTTTTTTTATTTATAAATCTATCCTGAAATAAAAACTTTGGAAATAGGATTTGTTGTTATATTTGCATTCAAATTAGGGATTATATAAAGAAAATAGTTATTTTTAGCATCTAAAAATGGGACTTCAATGTGGAATAGTAGGTTTGCCAAATGTAGGTAAATCGACTTTGTTTAATGCTATATCTAATGCCAAGGCAGAATCGGCCAACTATCCGTTCTGTACCATAGAACCCAATGTGGGCGTGATAACAGTACCGGATGAAAGACTGGCCGTGTTGGAAGGATTGGTAAAACCTCAGAGAGTGTTGCCAACGGTAATAGAGTTTGTAGATATAGCCGGATTGGTAAAGGGAGCCAGCAAAGGCGAAGGGTTAGGAAATAAGTTCCTTGCCAATATCAGAGAAGTAGATGCCATTATCCATGTGGTAAGGTGTTTTGATGATCCCAATAT
>DATCKK010000476.1:0-2364 GCA_036562325.1 Cytophagaceae bacterium
CAGGAATTTGGTATGAAAAATCTTGATGTTATGATTAAAGGTCCTGGTCCTGGCCGTGAGTCTGCGGTTCGTTCATTGAATAATCTAGGATTTAAAATTAATAATATTGTAGATGTGACGCCAATTCCTCATAATGGTTGCCGTCCTCCTAAGAAACGCCGCGTATAAAAATTTGGAGTAGTTTATTATGGCAAGATATCTTGGACCTACCTGTAAATTAAGTAGAAGAGAAGGTACCGATCTGTTTTTGAAAAGCAGAGGAAAGTCCTTAGAAAATAAATGTAAGTTAGATCAGCGGCCTGGCCAACATGGTACCAAGCGCACAAGGAGTTCTGATTATGCCCTTCAATTGAGGGCAAAGCAACGCCTGCGCAGAATCTATGGAGTTTTAGAAAAACAATTTCGGAATTATTATAAATCCGCTGATATGAAAAAAGGTGCAACTGGTGAAAACTTGTTGAACCTTCTGGAATCCAGACTTGATAATGTTGTGTACCGTATGGGATTCGCTTCTACTAGAGCAGAAGCTCGTCAGTTAGTTTGTCATAAATCTATCCAGGTTAATGGTGTTCTGATAAACGTTCCTTCTTATCAGGTAAGTCCTGGTGATGTATTGTCAGTCAGGGAAAAAGCAAAAAAACAGCAAAGAATCATTGATGCATTGACTGTATCTGAACAGTACGGTTTTCCTTCTTGGGTTGAAGTTAATTCAAAAGCTATGTCTGGCACATTTAATTCATTGCCTGATCGTGTAGATTTAGGAAGTGATATTAATGAACAGCTAGTCGTGGAACTTTACTCTAAATAATTGTAGTTCTGAGGAATATAAATGCAGAATTCTATTTCTGGCTTATTGAAGCCTCGATTAGTTGAGGTTGTAAGTAAAACACCTAATCATTCAAGAATTGTAATTGAGCCACTAGAGCGTGGTTTTGGACATTCTCTCGGAAATGCTTTAAGGCGTGTACTATTATCTACAATTCCAGGCTGTGCAGTTACAGATGTTGAAATTGAAGGTGTTCTTCATGAGTATACAACTATAGAAGGTGTTCAGGAAGATGTAATTGATATTCTGCTAAACCTCAAGAAGTTGGCAGTTGTGCTTCACTCAAAAGATGAGGTTGAGCTAACTCTTACCAAAACTGGCCCAGGTTGCGTTACAGCGGCTGATATTAATATTCCCCATGATGTTGAAATTATAAATCCTGAATTAATAATCGCCAATTTAACACAAACTGGCGCATTAAATATGAAAATCAGGGTGCGTAGAGGAAGAGGTTACGAACCTGTGAGTGTTCGTAAGTCAAATTCTGATCATGGAACTGTTATCGGTGCTCTGCAGCTAGATGCCTCATATAGTCCGATTGTTAAAGTGGCCTACCAGGTTGAAAGTACACGCGTAGAACAGCGAACTAATTTAGATAAATTGATTATCGAACTGGAAACAAATGGAACTGTTGACCCAGAAGAAACTATCAAGCTCGCTGCGACTATACTTCATGATCAGTTATCTGTTTTTGTTGATTTTGAAAAGGTAAATGATCAGCTTACAGAAGAGCCGGCAGAAGTTGAGGAAATTTTTGACCCTGTTCTCCTTCGTCCAGTTGATGACCTTGAATTAACAGTGCGTTCTGCTAATTGTTTGAAAGCTGAGAATATTTTTTATATTGGTGATTTAATCCAACGAACTGAAGTTGAGCTATTAAAAACTCCAAATCTTGGCAAAAAATCTTTAACAGAAATAAAAGACATTCTTGCCTTAAAAGGTTTATCTCTGGGTATGCGCTTGGAAAATTGGCCCCCTGAGAATCTGGCAGATCAAAACCACGCAGTAAATTAACTAACTTTAGGTCATCATTACAATGAGACATCGTAAATCTGGTAGAAAATTCAACATAAATAGCAGTCACCGTAAGGCGCTATTTAGCAACATGGCTAGCTCATTATTTAAGCATGAGCTTATTAAGACAACTTTACCAAAAGCTAAAGAATTAAGAAGTTTTGCCGAACCTTTGATCACATTATCTAAAGTAGATAGTGTCGCTAAAAGACGTCTTGCATTCTCTAAGTTGCGTGATCGTGAGGTTGTAACTAAGCTATTCAATGAACTTGGTCCTCGTTACCAAAATAGAGCGGGTGGTTATTTGCGCATTATGAAATGTGGATTTAGACCTGGCGATAATGCTCCTATGGCATATGTAGAGCTTGTGGATAGATCTGAAGCAAATACTATAGAAGACTAGATAAAATAGTTTTCCAGACATAAAAAAAGCCGGTATAACCGGCTTTTTTTATGTCTGGAAATGAAAAATATTTCTTTTATTTTTCCAGTAGATCAATTTTACCTGTTTTGCCGTTCCATTC
>DATCKK010000477.1:0-2716 GCA_036562325.1 Cytophagaceae bacterium
CTTCCAGAAGGATTTCCCAAATAGTTTGAAAGCCGCTCCGGTATTGGAAGTTGATAATGGAAATGCTGTAAACGATGACAAATGCCAGGGGAATTAAACTGTTGTTAATACAAAATTTGGTAAAAGGCCTGGAAACCGTACCTAAAAAAGAAAACCGGTAGCTGTCGAGTATGTAAGTGGTGATGTGGAAGGACATGATGAAAATAGCCACGGAGACTCCGATAATGATGAAGCCTTTGTAGTCTACATGGTACATATACTCCGGATCGAGGAACAGGTAGGGGATACCGAGTACGCTACCCATAGATTGAGTGACGAAACCAAAAAGCACTACCCAAAGCAAAAGGAGAATCTGGTTTTTCTTAAAATGATTCACCAATAGCTGTATGGGAAAAGAATAATAAAATTCTTTGAGTGCCTTGAAGTTCCTTAATTTACTCATTTAAATGGTCCCTAACAGTTTTTGGAGGTTATACGGAAACGGGCCAATAATAGCTAAACGTAAATTAATTCTCAAATCCGTAAAATATTAAACTAGAGTTTTACATTTTTAGTATTTAAAATTTTAAATTTGCATTTCTTTTAGATTGAATGGAAAAAATTAGAAATTTCTGTATCATAGCCCACATTGACCATGGTAAAAGTACCTTGGCGGACAGGCTCTTAGAGTTTACCCAGACAGTGGCTCAACGGGATATGCAAGCTCAGTTGTTGGATAATATGGATCTGGAGCGTGAACGTGGAATTACGATAAAGAGTCACGCGATTCAGATGAATTACAAATACAAGGGAGAGGAGTATGTGCTTAACCTGATTGATACGCCGGGCCACGTGGACTTTTCTTATGAAGTTTCCAGATCTATTGCTGCCTGTGAAGGGGCGCTGCTTATTGTAGATGCTTCTCAGGGTATCGAGGCGCAGACCATTTCCAACCTGTATCTGGCATTGGAGCATGATCTTACTATTATTCCTGTATTAAATAAAATAGACCTTCCCGGTGCTATGCCGGAAGAGGTAAAAGATGAAATAGTAGACCTTTTGGGGTGTGACAGAGATGAAATTATCCCGGCCAGTGGAAAAGAAGGAATTGGAATAGAAGACATTCTGAATGCCATTGTAGAAAGGGTTTCCCCTCCGAAAGGAGATAAAAATGCTCCGTTACAGGCATTGATTTTTGACTCTCAGTTTAACTCCTTCCGTGGAATCGAAGTTATTTTCCGGGTTTATAATGGCTCAATCCGGAAAGGGGATAAAGTTAAATTTGTCAGCACAGGAAAGGAGTATTTTGCAGACGAAATTGGTATTCTGAAATTGAATAAAGAACCACGGGATGTTTTGGAAGCCGGGAATGTGGGGTATATAATTTCAGGAATTAAAGAAGCCAAAGAGGTAAAAGTAGGGGATACCATCACCACGGTCGAGCGCCCCGGTGAGCAAATCAAAGGATTTGAAGATGTAAAACCGATGGTATTCGCCGGAATTTATCCCGTAGAGACCAGCGAATTTGAAGATTTAAGGGCTGCTATGGAGAAGCTTCAGTTAAATGACGCTTCTTTGGTTTGGGAACCTGAAACTTCTGCGGCTTTGGGATTTGGGTTCCGATGCGGCTTCCTTGGTATGTTGCACATGGAAATTGTGCAGGAGCGCCTTGAAAGGGAATTTGACATGACGGTAATTACCACCGTTCCTTCCGTTCAGTTCCACGCGATCACTAACAAAGGAGAGGTTAAGACTATTAATGCTCCTTCGGAAATGCCAGAGCCCAATACCATTTCTCACATAGAAGAACCATACATCAAAGCACAGATAATTTCCAAAGCAGACTATGTAGGGCCGATAATCGCCCTTTGTATGGATAAGCGGGGAATTATCAAGAATCAGGTATACCTCACTACAGACAGAGTCGAACTCATTTTTGAAATACCGCTTTCCGAAATTGTATTTGACTTCTTTGATAAGTTAAAAACGATCTCTAAAGGATACGCATCCCTTGACTATGAATTGATTGGGTTCAGAGAATCCAACATGGTGAAGCTGGATATTATGCTGAACGGAGAAAAAGTGGATGCACTTTCGGCTATTGTTCACCGCGATAAAGCCTATGACTGGGGTAAGCGATTGTGTGAAAAGCTGAGAGAGTTACTTCCACGCCAAATGTTTGAGATAGCTATACAGGCAGCAATCGGTACAAAAATTATAGCCAGGGAAACCGTTAAAGCATTGCGTAAAAACGTATTGGCAAAATGTTATGGTGGAGATATTTCCAGAAAGAGAAAACTTTTGGAAAAGCAGAAGAAAGGTAAGAAGCGAATGCGTCAGGTTGGAAACGTAGAGATTCCACAGGAAGCATTTATGGCAGTGCTTAAACTTGAAAGTTAGACCTGATAGTGAGCCTGAGAAGATAGTGAGGGAAGAAGATTCGCTTAAAATATTTAATTGTTTAGAAGTTTTCTGGTGTTATCAGCTTTGGTAATTAAGTGTTTGTAACATAAGATTTAAAGACATTGAATTTAATTAGTAAAGAGGTGTATCAATTATTAGACGGAAAAAAGATTTCAGATGAAATCAAAATGGAAATTGCTGCAGAGGTAGAAAAACTTAAGAAAACAGGTGGAAAAACACCTCATCTGGCGGCGATTCTCGTTGGTAACGACGGCGCAAGTGAAACCTATGTATCCCACAAAATCAAAGGCTGTGAGCAGGTAGGGTTCAAATC
>DATCKK010000478.1:0-1956 GCA_036562325.1 Cytophagaceae bacterium
GAGGAATTCCCCTGCAAAGAATATTTCCTTATCGAAGATTTGATAACCAAAGGAAAAGCTAAACATTTCCTTGAAATCACCGGCGGGTTGCTCACCAAATACGATAGTGCCGGAAATATCGATTACGAAATCTTTGAGCCATCAGAGACATTGGCTACCGGCGACGTGCTTTCTTTGGAAGAAAAATTCCTTGCCGGAGAGGGACAGAACATCACTCCTGCCCGATTTGCCAAATCAGCGGAAGAGAACAAATATATTTCTCAACAGGTTAGAGACGAACTGAAAAGGGTAGCAAAAATCCTTAACATAGAAGGTTATGCGCGAATCGATGCATTTGTAAGAGTGTATGACGACAACAGGGCGGAAACAATAATTATAGAGATAAATTCGTTACCAGGTATGACTCCGGCAACTTGCATCTTCCATCAGACAGCAATTAACGGATATAAGCCTTATGATTTTATAGACCAGATACTCACTTTTGGAATAAAAAGAGGAAAACAAAAACTGGTAAAGTAATAACGAAGCACAATTAAAACTCAAACCCCAATTATCAAACAGGCTACAATAATAGTCGCTGTTTTGGGAGTTTTGAATTTTAATTTATCGCGAGATGTAAAATTTGTTATTTGAGATTTAATAATTTAAAAGGATTGATTACGCATTACAAATTATATGTTTTTTAAGGCTAACTCATTAAAAGATGTTTTTATCCATTTGGGAATCATAACAGCCATTTTTTTTGGACTGATAATACTTTTCTTTTACGTTTATCTGCCAGCTACTACCCATCATGGAGAAACGATCACTGTTCCTAAGCTTGAAGGAATGAGCATTGATGAACTGGAAGATTTTCTGGCCTCAAAAGATTTACGTTATCAGATCAATGACTCCTCTTATGCTCCCGGAGTAAAGCCCCTTACGGTATTGACGCAACATCCAACGGAAGGGTCTAAGGTAAAACAAAACAGAAAGATCTATGTTACCATAGCTTCTAAAAATCCTCCGAAAGTGAAGATGCCAAAGCTAATAGACGGTTCACTGAAAAGTGCTGAGATGACACTAAAGGGGTATGACCTGGTTAAAGGCGATATTAAATACATCCCCAGCCCTTATACCAATCTGGTAATAGACCAATTGGTAGACGGAAAAAAAATACTTCCCGGCACCTATATTCCTAAAGGAACGAAAGTGGATCTGGTAGTTGGTAATGGTACGGGGGCTACTGAAATAGAGGTTCCCGAATTGATTAATAGGGACATTGAAGAAGCCAAAATCTATTTAGCCGGACTTGGCCTGTCGGTAGGTATTATTAAATATGACCCTGCTTCTGACGAAATTCCCGGAACAGTAATAAAACAAAAACCTTCTGCCGGTAAAATACGCATCGGAGAATCCATTGATATTTGGGTAGCCGGAGATGCACTGGATCTACCTCAGCACTAACAACAGCGTATGATTAAATACTTTTTTAAACTTACTTTAGCACTTGCATTATTTTTTACAGCAGGGCCATTGACTGCCCAGATCCAGCTATTTCCATTAGAATACGACCCTGTACTGTCCGGCAACAAAGTTCCTGATAAATCGGGATTCCGCATTCAGGCAATAGAAAAAGACACATTACCACTTCCTTTCTTTGATGATTTTTCATCCCCATTCTCTCCGGTAAAATTAATTAAGGAAAATGTCGGAGAAACCGTAGAAATCACTACCATAAGCTTGCATAATCTTTCCGATGGAGAAAAAATATTCTCCTTTGGATTAAACCAGGTGGAAATGCCCGTAGACTGTACATGGTATGTAAAAGTAAAGGATAAATTTTCTTTCGAATTATACCGGGATCAAGACCTGACCGATCCGGTTATTGGCACTTTGCCCAAATCAACAGCGCCACTTTTCAGAACCTGGTGGCACGCTACCAAAATACCTAATCACCAGATTCCCGATACAGTG
>DATCKK010000482.1:0-5937 GCA_036562325.1 Cytophagaceae bacterium
GCTCAGCTGGGCTACATTCACTCCATCCAAAAGGTATTCCCCCTTACCGGGCACATCAAGGCAACCGAGCAGATTCATAAAAGTGGATTTACCGGAACCACTGGAACCCATAATAGCGACAAAGCTTCCCCTTTCTATATCCAGATCAACTCCTTTAAGTGCGTGCACTTCTACATCGCCCATTTTATAAGTCTTGGAAAGACCTCGTACTGATATAACCTTCGTCATATTATTACCTCCTTCTCATCTGTGGGGTGAATGGATTGGATTGTTGCGAAGGAGCAGGCCCTTCCTTTAGTGAGGCGGTACCTGTTACAATGGTGTCTCCTTCTGCAATAGCTCCGGTAACTTCTGTGAACGATCCATCAGAAAGCCCTTCCTGTATTTTAACAGGCTGTAACGTGCCATTTTTCATTACCCATACTCTACTTTGTCTTTCTCTATCTTTTTTAGGAAATGATTTTTCTTTGTCCGCATTAGCCCCCGGCCCTTTATTATCTTTATGTTGTACATCCTTATTCATATCTTTATTAAACCTGGCCAACAACTCCTGGTCGGGTCGGAATCTTAAAGCTGAGTTAGGCACTTTCAATACCTGATTCCTTTCATTCGTAATAATACTTAAGTTGGCAGTCATGCCGGGCATTAGTAATGAGTTTTGGTTATTCACTCCTATGACTACGGTATAGGTTACCACATTGTCCGTATTTACGGGTTGTAAGCGTATTTCTTTTACAGAGCCTTCAAACTTTTCTTCCGGGTAAGCATCTACAGTGAAGCGTACATTTTGCCCTACTTTCACCTGCCCTATGTCTGCTTCATCTACATTTGCTTCTATTTGCATTTGTGTAAGATCCTGAGCAATGGTAAACAAAGTAGGTGTATTAAAGCTTGCTGCCACTGTTTGTCCCACATCCACACTCTTGGAAAGTATTACACCATCTATAGGAGCTACAATAGTCGCAAAGTCCAGATTGGTTTTGGCCTTATCCAGCTGAGATTGGGCAGAGTTGAGATTGGCAAGGGCTGTTTGATATTCATACATAGAATTATCATATTCCACCTGAGTAATCGAATGGCTGGCTATTAACTCTTTATTTCGATCCAACTCCCTCTTCTTCTGATCTACCTGTATCTTCATGCGATATACATTTGACTCGGCATCTTTCACTGAGGCCAGCAGAGCCGTTTTATCAATTTCGGCAATCACCTGCCCTTTCTTTACACGGTCATTATATCCTACATAAATTTTCGCTATGGTACCAGAAACCTGTGTTCCTACCTGCACTGTAATGATGGGATTAACGATACCTGTAGAGGTAATTTCCTTAATAATATTCCCTTTCTCTACGGTAGCTGTCTTTATCTCTACGTTTTCCTTTTCTACTCCCTTAAAGAAATAAAAGGCAATAGCAGCCATTATTAATCCGCCGGTGATAAAAATATATTTATTCTTCATGTGTGTATTAATTTAAACCCCAGGTTGATTTCCTTTATATACCTCTAACAGTTGCAGGTTGAAATAATATTGGTACTGAGCATTCAGCAAGTCGGACTTTGCTTTTAAATAATTATTATTCTCCATTTGCAAATCAACCGAAGTACCTAATCCCATTTCATATTTACTTTGAATATTTTTAAATGCCCTTTCTGCATACTTTAACTGATGCCTGGCAGCTTCATAATTCATTTTAGCGTTCTTTACATCGGTATAAGCCTGTTCTATTTCTTTGCGCAAGCCATTTTTAGTATTTTCAAGATCAAGGTCGGCCTGCTGTATTTGAAGCTTTTGCCGTTGTATATTATTTTTTACCTGACGGTTGTTTAATATGGGAATACTTAAATTCAGGGACAATGATTTACTAAGGTTATCATTCAACTGGTCAAAATAAGGATAAGCACCCGATGTGGCAGTTCGTATCTGCTGATCTGCTACCACCACCTGAGAGGGGTTGTTTTGTAGATAACCGATAGGTATAGTCTCTGATCTCACATGGTAGGTTACCAGGTCTCTGGCACTGGAATATCCTGTTCCTATATTACCACTTATAGATAACCTGGGAGACATACCACCTTTCCTTATCTGAAGTCCGATAAGGCTACTCTCCTTCTTCAACTCCGAACTTTTAATTTCCGGCATTACCGTTAATGCCTTAGCATAAATTTCCTGAATGGATTCTTCCGGGAGCTCCAGGTTAATATTTTCTATCTTAATCTGTTCTACTTCAAATGCATCATACACCGGAATATTCATTATTTGCATCAAATTTACCTTGGCCATACGCAGGTTATTCTCTGCTTTTACCAGGTTCATTGAATCTGAAGCCGCCTGTGCTTCTAATTTATAAAGGTCTGTTATTGTTTTTTTACCGGCTCTTACCAGGCTTTGAGTTTGCTGTAATTGCTTTTGTACAGTGTTTACCTGTTCAAAAGATAAATCCACTTGTTCATAAGCATATAGCACCTGAAGATAGCCATTTAAAACATTTACGATTACATCATTTTGAATGGCTAATGCATCATAATTAGCCGCATTGGTATTGATGCTATTCTGCCGAATGGTATTTCTGTTTTGAAACCCATTGAATAAAACAAGTCCCGAGCTTAATGAAAAATTGTTGGAGAATATGTTGTTCGTAACATATTGGTTAGTGAATGGATCGATAGACCTTCCTGAACTAAAATTTTGTGATGCATTGGCATTTAAGGAAGGAATTCGATTATCCTTTGATTGTTTAAGGTCCACTTCGCTCAACTGAACATTGGTGTTGCTTTTCCTTAATTGAATATTGTTAACCACTGCGGTATCAATACATTGCTTAAGTGTCCAAACATTACCAGGACTCTGGCCATTTGCCAAATATGCTATAGCAATGAACAAAAAAGTCAAAAAGCAATATTTCATTCTCATATTTATTTTTTTGAAGTTGAACCTTTTGGGATTATATTAATTAAAACACTGAATCAGGAAGCTGCTTAAAAACGCAGCATTCCTGATAACAGTTCCCTGTTTTATAGCAGCTAGTATTGACTCTTTAATCTTCATGAGCAATACTCACTACAACTACTCCTTACTAATTCTTCTTTTGCTTATCACATTCCTTACCTTTATTATGCATCTTTCCTTTTGGGTGCATTCGGTGACTCTTCCCTCTGTGATGCTTTCGGGATTCCTGATATTTCTCAAATTGTTCAGGAGTAAGGATGTTTTTCAGGTTTTCCTGTTTCTTTTTATGAGTATTTTCCATCTTCTTTCTAAAGCCTTCAAACTCTTCTTTATACTCGTTGCGTATTTCCTTTTTCGCCTTTGCATCTTCCTTCAACACTTCCATTACTTTTTGCTCTTGTTCTTTAGTAAGAGAAAGCTCTTTTTGCATTCTGGCAAGTTCCATCTCTGCTCTTTTTTCAGGGTCAAATTTTTGAGGCCCGTGTTGAGCTATGGATGATGTAGCTATAAAAGCCGGCGCTATCAGTACCATTGCTTTTAAAAGGATTCTTTTTGTCTTTTTCATAGTCTTACCATTTTTGTTTTGATTAAAATTACGAGCTAAAAAATAATTTAAAAAATGAACTATACTTATCGGAACATTGTATAGACGAATCGGAACATTATATCTATAAAGGGGTAAACTCACAAGCACTTTATTTCCAGTTTCTTCCTTCTATTAGCTTAAAAAAACTCTCTGCATAGTTCTCTCCTACCGGTATTTCGTGCTTGCCAATAGTAATTCTGTTTTTCTTGATGTAATCTATCTTATGAATATTCACAATGAATGACCTGTGAACACGTATGAAATCAGAAGAAGGAAGATTTTCTTCAAAGGTCTTGATACGCATGATGGTGAGAATAGGCTTTTCAGAAGTAGTAAGCTGTATTTTTATATAATCTTTTAACCCTTCAATGAATAATATTTCTGCGATATTAATTTTAATTAATTTATATTCTGAATTAACAAAAATATAATTATCCTGTACATTAAGCTCTCCTAAGGTTTTATATTTAATCTCCAGTTGTTGTTTGGCTTTATTAACCGCTTTAACAAATCGATCAAGTGCAATCGGTTTCAGTAAATAATCAACCACATCAAACTCATAGCTTTCCGCACCATATTGGCTGTAGGCCGTTGTGAGTATTACCAGCGGTTTATGAGTAAGGCTATTTAAAAATTGAAAGCCGGTCATGTCCGGCATTCGAATATCTAAGAAAATAAGGTCTATTGATTCCTTTTGCAATACATCCATTGCTTCTATAGGATTGACAAAAGTCCCTGCCAGCTCCAGTCCAGGAACCTGGCTACATAGCTTTTCAATTATAGAAAGCGCTATAGGCTCATCATCTATTGCAATACACTTCATACTAAAGCTGAATTTCAAGATTCACAATATAACTTTCCCCCTTAGATATATTTAATAAATATTTATCCGGGTACAATAAGTCTAACCGTCTATATACATTTTGTAATCCGATACCAGAAACACTGTCTCGCTCTGCAGGCTCAGGTGCCAGGCTATTTTCCACCTTTAAGCTTAACTTATGTTCTTCTATAATTAAGTCAATGTATATGTATGATTTAACGCGATAAGATATTCCATGCTTAAATGCATTTTCAATAAAGGGAATCAGCAACATTGGCTCTATCATCTGATTTCCGGCCTCCCCTGTTATGGTGAATTGTACCTCTACTGTTTGGGCAATTCTTAACTTTTGTAATTCTATAAAGTTTTTCAGATAATCAATCTCTTTAGCAAGTGGTACTTTTTCAACCAATGCGTCTTCCAGCATATACCGCATAAGATCAGATAGTTTCAATATCGCTTTTTCCGTATCTTTTGATCCTGTAGCAGCCAATCCATAAATATTGTTCAGTGTATTAAACAAAAAGTGTGGATTTATTTGTGACCTTAAGAATCCAAGTTCGGAGTTTAATTTTTCATTATCCCGCTCTTTTTGTTCATTTTCTTTTCTAAGATATTCACTAATCAGACGGACACTGGTACTTACTGCCAACATAAATAATACTGAAAAGAAGTGCGGCATCAATCTTCCCACAGGCCCATATCGAAAAGATTTATATACTTTTGCTGTTGCTTTGGGGAAGGAAGCTCCTACACCTACCATTTGGTTATATCCGAAATGGATTAACAACACTGCGGCGACCAGAACTATAACCCAGAAAAGATAAGAGCGGACTTTGTTTTTTAAAAGTAGCCTGGGAATTAACAAATAGCTGTTTAAATAAAATACAGCTGCTAATAAGCTGAGATTAAACAGCGATCTTATCAGAAAGTTAGTATCCGGATCTACCCTGCCCAGTAACGGAAACAAAAACAATAGCAGCCATGCACACAAATGCAGCAGTATTTGAAGATAGTGAAAGCGCGCTGTAGAATTCATAGTATATCAAAGATACTTATTTTGATGAGAGTGAGTTTACAAAATAGAAGTATCCCCGAAATTTATATACAAACCGGCAAAATGCATCAATGAATAGTGAGGTCAACGCTTATAAACTAATTAAAAATCAAAATTTATGGTAGTTAGCACTGATCATGTTTCTAACACAAACATCAAGCCAACTACTTTATTTACAATTCTTTATATCAACAAAGGACTAGCAGATTACTTTTTGAGTAAGCGGTCTACAGAGTATTTACCACTTCCGGCAATAAATAAAACAAGGTAAATCAGCAGATACATTAGTGCAAGCTCTTTCTTTTTAAACGGATCATCGCCGTGAACTATAAAGCCTGCCACAAACATAGTGATAATTAAAGGCACCGATGCCAGTCTTGTTCCTAATCCTATAAATACAAAAATAGAACAGATAAGTTCGGAAAATATAGCTAATCCCAGGGAGATTTCAGCTCCTACTCCAAAAGGATCGGAAAATTGCATATTACCGGACAAGGCTTTGTTCAGTTTAGGAACTCCATGAG
>DATCKK010000492.1:0-1911 GCA_036562325.1 Cytophagaceae bacterium
ACAACAGGGTTAAAATTATTTTCCCATTCTGACTCCAAAAAAGGAATGATTTCTTCCCCTAAAGAAATTATTTCGTTTTCAACATGTGAAACAATTTCCGTGTCTTCGTCATCCAGTAAAGAAATTAAAGCTTTGATCTTATTACTATCCATTTCCACAATTACAAAATCTTAAATTACGTTTGAATAATCCCTACATTAAACCTCCTGGTAATCGGGGCATGATTGGCCGCTTCTATCCCCATAGAAATCACTTTCCTGGTTTCCAACGGATCTATTATTCCATCTACCCACAGTCTTGCAGCCGCATAATAAGGAGATAACTCCTCATTATACTTATCGGTTATTTCCTGTAAAAGTTTTTTCTCTGCTTCAGGATCTATTACTTCTCCTTTTGCCTTCAATGAAGAAACTTTAATTTTTAGCAAAGTTTTAGCCGCAGAAGCTCCACTCATTACAGCCAGTTGGGCTGTTGGCCATGCATATATCAGCCTTGGGTCATACGCCTTTCCGCACATAGCATAATTGCCGGCACCATAAGAGTTCCCTATTACAATTGTAAATTTAGGGACCACTGAATTAGCTACGGCATTGACCATTTTAGCACCATCTTTTATTATTCCGCCCTGCTCTGACCTGCTCCCTACCATAAATCCGGTAACATCCTGTAAGAAAACAAGAGGAATTTTTTTCTGGTTGCAATTCATGATAAACCGTGTAGCTTTATCCGCCGAGTCGGAATAGATAACTCCGCCCATTTGCATTTCGTCTTTCTTGGTCTTTACGATCTTACGTTGATTAGCAACTATCCCAACAGCCCATCCATCTATCCGCGCATATCCGCAAACAATCGTTTTACCATACAACTCTTTGTACTCTTCAAATTCAGAATTATCTACCAGACGGTAAATTATATCCTTCATGTCATAAGGTTTTACCCTGTCATGAGGCATAATTCCGTAAAGCTCCTCCGGATTCAATTTCGGCTCAGCAGGTTTTATCCGGTCAAATCCTGCTTTTTCATAATCGCCTATCTTTTCTACTATATTTCTGATCCGTTGCAGGCAATCCTCATCGTTCGCACATTTATAATCCGTTACTCCTGAAATTTCGGAGTGGGTGGTGGCCCCTCCCAGCGTTTCGTTATCTACATCTTCACCTATGGCAGCCTTCACCAGGTAAGAACCTGCCAAAAAGATAGTTCCTGTTTTATCTACAATCAGTGCTTCATCCGACATGATGGGCAAATAAGCCCCACCTGCCACACAACTACCCATAATAGCTGCTATCTGAATAATGCCTTCAGAAGACATGATGGCATTATTGCGAAATATTCTTCCAAAATGTTCTTTATCCGGAAAAACTTCGTCCTGCAAGGGAAGAAAAACACCTGCACTATCTACCAGATATATGATAGGCAGCTTGTTTTCCATAGCTATTTCCTGTGCCCGGAGATTCTTTTTGGCGGTGATAGGAAACCATGCACCAGCTTTTACAGTGGCATCATTTGCCACTATCATAAATTGACGATTATGAATATAGCCTATCCCCGTCACCACACCACCAGACGGACAGCCTCCGTACTCCTGATACATCCCCTCTCCTGCAAAAGCTCCAATCTCCAAAAAGTTGGAGTCTTTATCTATTAGTTTTTTAATTCGCTCCCTGGCCGTCAGCTTCCCTTTATCATGTTGTTCTTTAATTCTTTTTTCTCCCCCACCCAAACGTACCTTATCCAGCTTTACTTTTAGCTGATAGCAAAGCTGTTTAAAGATGTCTTCGTTTTTATTAAACTCTATATTCATAGTCCAGCTCTTTAAAATTAAAGAGTGATAACGTATTGAGTGATGGAAAAGATTATAATTTGATTAAAATTTACTTAGCTTCTTCTTTATCCTTTTTCTTATCTCCA
>DATCKK010000504.1:0-5110 GCA_036562325.1 Cytophagaceae bacterium
GAGAAGTTGAAGGATTGCCTTAAGCAAAGAAACTGGGAGCAGTTGAGAGAAACGGCTCATCGACTGAAACCTGGTTTTGGCCATATTGCCAATAAAGAGATTGCGGACTTACTGGAAGAGATAGAAAATTATTTGCTTATGGAACGGACGATTAATGAAAAAGTTCTTGCCGGTATGATTGACACTGTTACAACCAAAGGGTATGAACAGATAAGGCAACTGAAAATTGAAAAAGCAAAGCTTATGGAAGCGGATAGTGGTAGTTAAAGATCTATTCCGTATTGTTTTAGTTTATTGTACAGGGTTTTTCTGTCGATGTTAAGTATTCTGGCGGCGCTGGACTTATTGTATTTTACTTTTTCCAATACAGTTAATATGTATTCTTTTTCCTGATGGGTAGCGGCTGCTTTGAGATCGAAGTTGCCGTTTTCTTTGTCTTGTGTTGCTTCGGCCTGCTTGCCCAGCTCTTCCGGTAGGACGTCTCCGGTTATCCATTGTTGGTCCGGTGTGAGCAATACGCTTCGCTTTATAATGTTCTTAAGTTCTCTTAAGTTTCCCGGCCAGGGGTAGCCCATTAACACCTTCTCTGCTTCTGAGTTTATTCCTTTGACATTTTTTCCAAGCTCCCGGTTGGCTTGTGTAAGGAACATGGTGGCAAAGTCCATAATCTCTTCCTTGCGTTCTCTTAGTGGCGATACATAAATAGAAAATTCATTGAGCCTGTGGTAGAGGTCTTCTCTGAAGGTTCCTTTGTTAATGGCTTCTTTGAGGTCTTCGTTGGTAGCGGCGATGATACGCACATCTACATCGGTAGTTTTTTGTGAACCTATCCTGCGTATCTGTTTTTCCTGTATGGCTCTTAGCAGCATTACCTGTATATCGGGAGACAGGTTGCCGATCTCGTCCAGAAAGAGGGTTCCTTTCTCTGCAGTTTCGAAGTGGCCCGTCTTGTCATAAGCGGCTCCGGTAAAGGCTCCTTTGGTGTGGCCGAAGAGTTCACTGGCTGCGAGTTCGGAAGACAATACGCCGCAATCTACTGCCACGAAAGGATAGGCGGCTCTTTTGCTATGTTGATGGATCATTCTTGCTACGAACTCTTTGCCTGTTCCGCTTTCTCCGGTAACAAGCACGGAGAGGTTGGTAGGAGCAACTAGTTCCAGATTTTTTCTAAGTTCCAGTGAGGCTTTGCTTTGGCCCTGTACAAATGGAATGGTATTGTCAGCGGTGTCAACCGGGTCAGGCGATGAGGTGCTTTTTAATGCGAGCTGAATGGAGTTCATTAACTCATCGGTGTTCACCGGTTTGGTAATGTATTCAAAGGCTCCTGACTTAATGGCTTTTACGGCAGTCCTGATGTCTACAAAACTGGTCATGAGGATAAGCGGAACGGATGCCTGTTCTTTTTTGATTTTTTTCAGAAGCTCTATGCCATCCATATCCGGAAGCCTCAGGTCGATAAGTATAAGGTCGAAGGTGTACTTCTTCAATACTCTAAGGGTTTCTGAAGCCGTCCCGGTAGCAATGGTTTCAAAGCGGTTCTTGCGCAGGAATGTTTCGAGCATCAGGCGAAAAACCGGATCGTCATCTATAACCAGTATATGTTTGGTGGACTGCATTGTTTTGTGTTTTGCGTCAGCTATGAATGTACAATTTAATAAGTTTAGGGTTAAAATAAAAAATAATAATGCCTCGGGTGGCTTTAAATCTTCAGAGGTTTGAAATAAGTACTTCTTCTTCTGAAAGTTGTTTTAAAGTAGCTTTTTCTGCCGGACTTAAGCGAGCATATGGGGGGAAGCTTATTGCCTGTTTTTTATAAATGTATTCAATATGGTTGACATACCTCTGAATGAACCCTGAATGATTCCTGACTTATGGTTGACTTATCTATGGTTGAAAGACGGAGTTGAGATGGACTTGAGGCGGAACAGAGGCGGCTCAACAGATGTTTGATGTTATCGGCTGATGGCTTTATAGTTCTTGTGAAGGACATTTTATACAACGATGTATTTGCTGTTTATAATGTTGTGCAAGGGATTAAAATTGTTAGTATATTTTCTTATATGATTTTTTTGAATATAATTCATGATTTGAGCGCCGCTATTTTGAATTTTTTTGATATGTTTTGTTGATGTGCTAAATCCTGCTATTGGCCCGCGTTATAGTGATGTATCACTTTTAACTTTTTTAGCTATGGCAAGACAAGACAATAAACTTCCCTTTGTGGGGCGCATTGGTGAACTTATCTACTATAAGCGCAATGGAAAGTATTTTGTACGCAGAGCAGGATATCCTTCTAAAGAAAAATTAATACTGCACCGGAGTTTGAAAAGGCCCGAAAGTTGAATCGTGAATTTGGCGGTTGTATAAAGGTGGCCATGATTTGCGTAAAGCTATAGGCTCTTTGTTGCCTAATCGTTCCGATAGTGATATTACGGCAAGGCTGGTGGGATTATTCAGTAAGGTAATCAAGAATGGCCGGGGGTGAGTGTGGGGGCCGGATGATTGAGATTAGCAAGAACAGGGAGGTGATCAAAGATTTTCAATTTCATAAGGAGATTACTTTTGACCATGTATTCAGGGAATGTATTTATTATTCTATATCTCATGACAGAAAGGAGGTGGCTTTGGTTAAAGGCTTTCTTCCTTCGCTGTCCATTAAGAAAAGATGTGCTACACACTTCCGGTTATTTTTAGGGGTTGTGGCTTTTTCGGATTTTATCTATGATGAGACCACTGCGGCTTATAAGCCGGTTTGCCCTGCGATACATGAATCTTTTAGTGTTTCCTTTGGTGCTTGTATTCCTATTTCTAAGGCCTGTAATGATATCGTTATTACCTCCGGCTTAGCAATAGATGGCGCTATTGATGTTTCTGTGGGTATTGTTGTGGTTGTTGGCATGACTTCTTTAAGGAGGAAAATGGAATAATGTATCATTTGCCTTCGAGAAGCTGTATGAAAATAGGGGAAGTATTTTGAGGGAAAAGGAGTAACAGTAAGAGAATGGGAAGGAGTGAAAAAGATACGATGAACTATGTATTTTTAGAAAACTCTTTCCTATTTGAAAAAAAAGGTTATTTTTGACTGTAATATTTTTTACTACTCTATTTTTATTAGGGTAGGGAAGTTAATTTATGATCGACCAGCAAAAAATTCTCAGAGTTTTTAGGCTCATTAAGATATTATCTGATAAGCCAGCAAGGACTGTAAAGGAAATAGCTCCATTACTGGAAGTCTCTCTTAAGACGGTCTACAACTACCTGGAGGTTCTGGAAGCTCTGGGGTATTTGATTGATAAAGATCAAAGAGATGCGTATTTTCTGTTTGAACCATCTTCTCCGGATGCCCAGGATTTTGAGCCGGAGGAATTGCAATTGTTGAATCAGCTTATTTCTGCCATAGATCCTCAACATCCGCTAAGGCAGAGCCTGCAAAAGAAAGTATACCTTTCTTCAACGCTAATTCCATTTGCCGAGGAGCTTATGGACAGGCATCTTGCCAGGATACTTACGCGGCTCAATAATGCAATAGAAGAAAGGCTTCAGGTTAAATTGGTAAAATATCAATCGGCAACGGGGAGTGTAGTACGTGACCGGATAGTGGAACCTATATCATTGGTGAAGGTTAATTCACAACTTGTGGCGTATGAAACGGAAAGTAGGAGCATCAAACATTTCAAGCTGAAACGTATGGAGGACGTGGAGGTATTGCAGCGGCCATGTACGCATACTATAAATGCCCTGCCTACCGATGTTTTTGGATTTACTTCTTCAGATCCATTTATCGTTAAGTTGCTGCTTAGCCAAAGGGCATATCGCCTGCTTATTGAAGAGTTTCCGGAAGTAAGGAAGTTTATCTCTCCTTCGAAAGTTGATTTAAATTATCCTTATCAATTTATCTATGAAGTGAGAAGTCCGATAGGGGTAGGACGGTTTGTATTAGGCTTGCCGGGTGAAATAAGGGTTTTGGAACCGGCATCTTTTATTGACTATTTACGGGAAAGAATGAAAGAATTTTGCTTTTAACGGGAGTTTACAATTTGTTTTCGGAGCTTCATGGCGAAATATAAAGAACGGGTAGTAGATTAGAATAATAACAAAACCTCTAATGTATGGAGGTTTAACAATAAAGAAAGTTAAATAATGCGATTTAAGATTCATTTACACATTAAGAACAAGACCGCCCTCCTTCCGGTGGATTATCAGTATTTGATGTCTTCGGCAGTGTATAAGTTAATAAAAAGGGGGGACGAAGCCTACAGTCAATTTTTACATGATGAAGGATTTTCTGCAGGAGGGCTTAAGCGATTTAAACTTTTTACTTTTAGCCCGCTTCAGCTTCCGCGTTATACCCTGGTAAAAGAAAGAGGATTGTTTGAGCTGCACGGAAAGGAAGCTTCTTTTATAGTAAGCTTTATGGTGGATGCCGCAGCAGAAGCTTTTGTAAAAGGCATGTTTGTGAATGAGGCTTTAAGTTTTGGAGATAAATACAATCAACTGGATACGGAGATTGTAAGAATTGAAAGTATGCCTCAACCTTATTTTCAGGAAACCATGGAGTATAAATTCCTAAGCCCTGTAACTATTGGGAAAAGAGTAGCAGGAGAAAAGTATGAAAAGTACTTATATCCCAATGATCCTGAATTTGGCGATTTTCTGATCAATAATCTTATATCTAAATCTCTTGCTTACCAAACATCGGGAAAGGAAGTTTTCGATACTCCTTTTGATGGAATGAAGTTTGAATTGCTGGGAGACTATAAAGAAAAGTTAATAAGCATAAAACCTTATACTCGTGAGCAAACGAAAGTAAAAGGAAGTGTATTTAAGTTCCGATTAACCGCACCCGTAGTATTACAAGAAATGGGGTATTATGCCGGTTTTGGTGAAAGTAATGCGATGGGCTTTGGGTGTGTGGAGGTGGGTTAAGAGGGTAATGTAAAAAATGAAAATATCAAAATGAATAAAGTTGAAATTAGTAAGACAGGTAATTTTTGGATTGATAATGGCCTAGTTGGATTATATAAGGTCATTTCTGATTTAGAACAGGGGAACTATGGCTGTAAGATTACCTCATCTGGATTAGAGATTTTATTTGAAGACGAGAGTGAGC
>DATCKK010000507.1:0-5788 GCA_036562325.1 Cytophagaceae bacterium
TCTCACGTATTTATAAAATAGTGTTTACTTTAGCGGACACTTGTGGTAGAATATATTCCGGAAATCAGACGGGAGGGATAACTAGAAATGAATTTTGGAGAGAAAATAAAACAACTAAGAGAAGAAAAGGGGTATTCTGTCAGAGAACTTGCTAAACGCGCAGGCTTATCGAAAACAACTGTGAGTGAAGTGGAAAATAATATTGTCGACAATCCAAAAAAGGAAACAATAGAGAGACTAGCAAAGGCACTTGATGTTCCAGTTGGATTATTAATGGAAGAGGATGAAGTTTTGCAAAGTATTTCTGAAGAAATATATAAAGATGCTGAGTTTAGAGGTTCTCTAAGCTACTTATCAGAAGAAGAGAAAATTGGCATGATAAAAGACCTAATGGCTCAGGAACCCCGAATTTTTTATGAGGCTACTCAAGATAACAGATATATTGGACCTCTTACCCAAGATGAATATGCTGCATTGTCAGCATATTTAGAAATATATAGAAAATCAAAAAAGGAGAGTGAATAAGTCTAAGATGGCTAAAAGCAAAAGAAAAAGAAGAGCTGACGGAAGATACCAGGACTACGTCTTTCTTGGATATAATCCTGACGGTACAGAAAATCGTAAATGGGTATATGCAAGAAGTGAGAAAGAGCTTGACCAAAAAATACTCAACCTAAAACTTGCTATGGCAAAAAATGAGTATCTTGAAGAAACAAACATGACGGTCAAGCAATGGGCAGAATTGTGGTTAGAGAATTATAAAGCTGGGAAAGAGTACAAAACGTACAAAATGTATGAAACAACACTGAAAAATCATATTGTTAAAGAGTTAGGGCATATGAAGCTTACCGATGTAAAACCTTTTCACCTTGAAGGCCTTCTGACAAAACGCAAAAAAGAAGGGCTTACAAAAACTTTAATCAACATTAGGATGGTTGCAAAGCAAATGTTTGAAGATGCTGTTGAAAATAACTATCTTATAAAAAATCCAGCTAATAAATTAGAATTTCCAACTGTTCATAAACCAGAAAGAAGGCCATTAACAGATAAGGAAATTCAAATAGTAAAAAATGCAAAATTTACTTTAAAGCAAAAGGCTTTCGTGTTTATACTGCTCTATGCAGGTTTACGTCGCGGAGAAGCCCTCGCCTTAACTAAAAATGATATTGACCTTGAGAAAGACATAATAAATGTTAATAAAACAGTTGTTTTTCAAAACAATAGGCCTATATTGAAAGAAATCACAAAAACCGAAGCTGGAATGAGACAGGTTCCAATTATACAAATCCTAAAACCTGTTTTGGAAGAATATTTGAAAAAAGTTAAATATATGTACCTGTTTCAACCTGAAAAATCAAGAGGGCTTATGACCGAATCGGCATATCGTTCATTTTGGAATACGATATGGAGGTGCTTAAATAAAACTGCTGGCGGAAATCATAAAGTAATTGCTTTTGACAAAGAAATTACTCCGCATAACTTTAGGCATTCCTATGCAACTATGCTCTACTATGCCGGAGTGGACGTAAAACAAGCTCAATATTTATTGGGGCACGCATCCGCAGAAGTAACACTTGAGATATACACTCATTTGGACAAACAAAAAAGTGCTCCGACTGACAAGTTAAACTCTTACGTTGCGTCAACGTAGTCAAAACGTAGTCAAAGCACTTCTTTGCACGTCCTAAAACCCCTGGCGCGCCCAGCAGGAATCGAACCCACAACCTTCTGGTCCGTAGTTATACTCCCGTCCGATTTGACGAACTTTTTGTAACCGTTGAAAATGCTCTGAAAGAGGCTGATAGGCTACATTTCAGCCTCTTTTTAGTTCAATGAAAATTACCGAAACTTAAGGATAGTTTTTGGTTTTCAACGTAGTCAAAACGTAGTCAGATGGAACAATAATATATTTCCCTATGATTATACAAGCAGTATTAAGTAACCTTGGGTGTTGTTTAGTGAGTTCATAAATTTGGAATTTTTTATCAGTCAAATTTATCGCCCCTTTTAAATCAACATTAGCCCATTCTCATAATTTTCTTATTTAGAAACAAGCAACAGCATCCCCTCCTGAGTTGGTATTACCCCCCATGTTTTAATTGAAAATTAAATTAAAACTTGTAAAGAAAAATATAGTATTGTAAAATAATAAATGAAGTAGTTATGGCTATAGTTATACTGTAGCCATAGTGTCACAGCGACGGCCTGTCAGGTCGCCAAACTTATCAGGCCGTCTTTTATTATGTTCTCTTTGTCGAACATTTGTTCTTTTTACATTATAGTATTTTTTACCTTGAAAATCAACACGATTAACATAATTTTATATTATAACATATTGTGGTAAATTTCAAACCATATTTGAAACCTTTACACCATTCTTACATTGTGATAAATTTACATAATAAGGTAATGGGGGTGATAACAATTAAGCCCGTAAAGAACCGGTTACGACAGATACGGGTTAAAGAATATGATATGACCGCCACAGACTTTTCAGCCAAACTAGGAGTTTCAGTAAGTTTATACTCGGCCTGGGAACTCGGCAAAGCAAAACCATCACTAGAAAGAGCCTTGGATGTCGCAAAACGCTTAGGCAAGTCTGTTGAGGACATATGGTACATAGACGATTAAAAAATTGCATCGTTTCAAAAAACACTTCAGCAAAATTCAAATCAGATTTGAATATTTCAAATGTAATTTGAATATATTTATATCAGAACACACAAAAAAGGTCAGATTTATATAATGATTCTCGGAATTGATTTGGGCAATTATAGCACAAAGACATCCGAAAAAGTCATTTTTGATTCAAAATGCACACGCAATTCACTGCTTGGAAAGAATCCCTTCGAGTGCGAATCTAACACCTATTACATAGGTGAAGGCGCATACGATACGGAATATAGAAAAGTCAAGAAAAAGCATATCCGGGTAATGTTTCTTTATGCTCTTACGATGTCTACAACTGAAATCAATAATCGTTGCGTTGTGGGATTGCCAATTTCACAGTATAAAGCTGACCGGGAAGAAATAAAGCAGCTGCTCTTAAATCCACGGATGAATGTTGTCAGCTTAAATGGTGTTCAGAGGAAACTCTATATTGAGGATGTCGAAGTTTACCCGGAAGGGCTTATATCCACAGAAGATGGCATCCTCATCGACATCGGCGGCCGGACAACTGAAGTCGCCCTGGTGGAAAATCTGAAGGTCGTATCTTCTTTCAGTATTCCGGAAGGAACTCTCAATTTGTACAGCGACTTTGTGAATATCATCAATACCAGGTATGGACTAGATTTAAAACAATCAGACGCGGAACGAATCATCAGAAATGGTCTTAAAATTGATGGCTTTGATGCAGATGTCACTTTTGCCCAGGAAGCTTTCCGGGCATTTGTTGAAAACCTTGTCAGCCAGATACAGGTAAAATACCCTGTCAAGACGTTGCCGGTGACTATCTTAGGCGGAGGTGGTCAGTTATTATTTGGTCCAATCAAAAAACGGATACCGAATTCACAACTTGCAGATAATCCTGTATTCGCAAACGCATTACTTTTCAAGAAGGTTGGTGAGAGTAAATGGCTTTAAGAATACCTCTGAGTTTCAAAGAGAAAGAACGGGAATTATATAACTTTGTTATGAGTAAGAAAAGTCCTTCTGCATATATCAAAGAATTAATTGACGAGGACAGAAAGAAAAAGGACAAACCCGAGCAGCATCGTCCGCAGATACTGGATTTTTAGTTCCTGATACGGTTCATTCCCTGGTTCATATCTGTGTTCAAAACCTGTTTTCAAACTGATTGTCCTTATAGGGTCAATTATGCTATTTTTCAGAATTTTCAAAAAAGCAAGTGAAGAGCGCAGCGACGAGCGATGCGAAGCGAACGAAGTGAGCGAGCAGGCGGCGCCGGTAGGCGTACGGTGTTGCTGCGGCGACGCTGTGCTGGCACAGGAAGGAGCTGAAAAATGAAAAACCATTTTGTGTCACCTTTGTTTGGGAGCATATTAATGGCTTGTCTAATGACGATGAAAGACTTGTTTTACGGAAACCATGTAAATATACCCATTGCTGGATTAACAGTAATTAGTGGGTTACTTTTAAATTCACTATTCCGTGAGAGAAAATATGAAAAACTCTTCCGCAATTGCGGACTCGAGAATAAGGACGGAGAAATACCCATTGTCATAAAGGAAGAAATAAAAGACGGCATCAAAACTCTTGTACTGCATCTGCCGGAAGGCTTGTGTCAAAGCGACTTTGAAAAGAAAAAAGAACAGCTTGAACAAGCTATGAATTGCAAAATTGAACTGGGATTCAACAAAAACCTAATAATAAAAGCAATTCCAATGACTTTGAGCAATAGATATGATTATATCTTTATTGAGCAAGAAAAGCCACTCGCTGTATACTGTGGAGAATGTCATGATGGAGAGTTTATCCTCGACATCGAAAAATGCCCCCATGTAATTGTTGCCGGTGAGACAGGTTCCGGAAAGTCGTCATTGCTCAGAAATATTGTGATATCTTTGATCCTGAACAGTTACAATATTGAACTGCACCTGGTAGACTTTCAGGCTGTAGAATTGGGAATCTTTGAGAATTGCAGAAAAGTGAAATCATACTGTGAAAAACCTGAAGAATTTGAGCAGTTGCTCGGTGAACTTGAGAAAGAAAACGAAAGACGGCTTAAACTCTTTAGGAGTGTCAAAGATAGAGCATACATAAACAGCCTATCCGCATGGAACAAAAGATACCCGAAACGAGCGCTGCCTTACAAAATAGTTGTAATAGACGAATTTGCCCGGCTTGCAGAGAAGGAATACGAAGAGCTGATGGAACGTTTCCGAACCAGAGTAAGCATGGATAGGAAAGTCGGAATACATTATATTGTCTCGATGCAGCGGCCAGACGTAAAATGTATTTCTGGAAGTATTAAAGCAAATATGCCTACACGAATAGCTTTCAAAACTGTATCGCAGGTTGACAGCGAGGTCATACTTGATCATAAAGGTGCTGAGGATTTGAAGCATGCCGGAAGATTCCTGGTGAAGTATTGTGGAGAAATAAAAGAAGTGCAAGCCCTTTTCATTGAGTCTAATAAGGTTATGAAGCTGCTGAAACAATACAAGGCTTATAAAACACCCGAGGAAATCAAAGCGGAAAAACAGGAGGAAATAAAAAAGCTCCGTGAACGATGTATCAATCCATATCTCAAGAAGGTGATGGAATGATTACACAGCGGGATCAAGATATTCTGAATTTCCTCGAGGAATTTCATGCCGCGACGACAAGTCAGCTACAGAGATTGTTCTTTCGGTGTACATCGTACCGGTATAGCTGCAAAAGACTTCAATACCTATATGAACAGGGCTTTTTGAAACGCATGAGAAGCACTATCAGCAATGAATATGCATACTACCTGAAAAAGCCGTCTATGTTCCAACAGATTCATCATGATTTACTGAGAACTGAACTATATGTGAACATCAAGGAACGATATAAACTCTTGGAGTGGAATAATGAAATACCTATATTGAACATCAGACCGGATGCACTCGCATATATTGAGTATGGGCTTCCACTTATGATAGAAGTGCATTTGTCGAACAGATTTAATTTTGACAAGTATAATCAGGACTTTATTCCTCTTTTCGGCACCCAACCCCGGATAATTGTTGTAACGGACAAAAAGATAAATATCCCTGACCACAGGTACCGGATAGTCAAAACTGATATGCAAGGGATAGATAAAATCATGTAGGCGGCCATTGCTGCGAATAGATTTTTG
>DATCKK010000509.1:0-1505 GCA_036562325.1 Cytophagaceae bacterium
GTTCCAAAGTTTAAAACTTCTGATGACAACTTTAATGTCAATATTAGCTCTATTTATTATCTATTCAACAAAAGAGCAAAGTTTTTCAAATCCAAATTATGTGATAATAATAATCGGAGTCTTATACGTTATTCTTGGAAACTATTTTAAAACAATAAAACCAAATTATTTTATAGGAATCAAAACGCCTTGGACCTTGGAGAATGAATATGTATGGAAAGAAACACATAGATTAGGCGGAATATTGTGGTTTATAGGTGGTTTCCTTGTAATAGTGTTTAGTTTAATATTAAATCCAAAAATGAATAATATTTTCTTTTTAGTAATTACAGCAATTATTTCTATCGTACCAATAGTATATTCATACACATTACATAAAAACCAAAAGAAAAACGTCAGCTAACATTATGCCGTATAGCAAAAAGCCCGTCGTGTACGATAATACAGGTCGGGCTTTTTGCTATACGGTGTTCAGCGACTCCGGTACTTTTGTGTAGGAGGTTTTGTAGCTTTTTGCATTAGGGGATTGCTAGGTTTTGTGGCTGCTGATTGAGATGTAGCAGCATAGTTGGCGCACTTTTGGCAACTTTTGTTGCATAACTTCCCTTACCCATAATATCGAGCTATTTTCTTTCTGTCATGTTTTGTGGTTTATAGGTTGGCGCTGTGTAGACTTATTCTTGGTGATGCCCTACATCGGGGTCTAAACTGATCCACTTGCACCAGTTCAACTCCTTTATTAGCTACATTCACATATGTAGCCACTAGTTCCATCCGTCCGTCTTTGCACATGCTGCACTTCTTGATATCTACACCATATTTCATCGCAGCCAATACGGCCACCGGAAGGGCTACTTTCTTTGGTGGTGTGGCTATCTGCAACTGCTCACAAATCAGCTTCAGGCGCTCCCCTTTATGCTGATGGCTCAAAATACCGCTGTGTCGTATTTTCACAAAGCCTTTAGGCAAGATATGCTGCTCAAAGCGGCGCAAGAATTCTTCATGGCTCAAGGTCATCAACTTCTGCTTATGCTTATCCTGATAATCTTTATACGAAAAAGTAATGCTATCGTCTGTAATGGCTTTGATGCGATGGGTACTGATGGCGACTTTGTGCGTATACCTGCCCATGTATTCCATAATCTGTTGCGGACCGCCGAAAGGCGCTTTGGCATACACATTCCACTTCTTAAAGCTCACTTTTTGTATCAATTCGTGGAATATATTTTCATCTTCAATCTTCAATAATTTTTGCTGATAGTACTGCTGCAGTTTTCCCAAAAAATAGCCTTTAAATATCTTTTCCATCGCCCGTCTTGGAAACAGAAAATTACCTTGTTTGCGTCGTTGGCGTTTTTCAAAATTCAATCAGATATGTCTGTATAGACTTTAGGAGTGTCCCCTTAAAGCCTTTAAACTTATACACATTACAAAACGCAAATTTTAAATCATCTGATGTAACCACAGTTCCATTTGCAGAAGCTTCGTTTCCATGGGTTATAATG
>DATCKK010000512.1:0-10121 GCA_036562325.1 Cytophagaceae bacterium
GAATTTCATAGGCCGTGGAAAGTAGTAAAAATTTGCTGTGGGCTTCAGGAGATTTATTGATATCAGGATGGTATAACTTTGCTTTTTTTCTGTATGCTTTTCTGATCTCTTCATCAGAAGCATTTTCATTAACCCCTAATATTTCATAATAAGTAGAAAGCACAGACAAAGTTACTAGTAATTTTTTAATATAATGGAATTTATAATATTTTGGTTTTTTTAATGACAGTTTTTTAACAAAATACGGGTGATTTTACGCGATTTTTTTCGGGTAAGTACTTTGACTGTCTTTTTAAAATTTGGATGTAATCTGAATCTTTAAATCCCTTTTTACAGAAGACTGGATTTCTTCATATCCACTTCCAATTAGCTCTCTATCCAGGTATCTTGTTCTTGCAAATTTAATTCTCAAATCGGTCTTATGAAATAACGGCATCTGTAAAATTATATAATTTCGAATACCTGTTCCTGAATAGGAAGGGAAATAAAAAGACATATATAAATCTTTTTCATACAAATATACCCTGCTGTCATAACTTTCAGTTTCAAATAACGCTACTCTTGCTGTTAACCTTACTTTTCTATATTTAACTTCTGCATCCTGACTAAGAATAAAACCTTTTTCTGTATAAGAAGGAAAAGAAACTATTGCATATGCTCCGGTAGATTTTAAGATAAGATTAGGTACAGAAAGTATTTCGGCTTGTACCTGAAAGAGTTCTCTTTTCCAATTACTAAACTGTGTCGAGTTAATTTCGGAGAGCATAGCGGTACTATACTTTGACTTATATTGCCCATACAATGAAAATTTCTTTCTGATACTATAGCTTATCCTGCCCATATACTCCCTTCCTTGTGTAGGGCCTGGTAATTTGTATTTCATCCAGGGGAACTTATAAAAATCTGAGTAGAGAAATACGTTCCACTTTGAATTGATTTTGGCTTTGAATCCCATATACAAGCCTTTTTCATTGTTTAACTCAGCAGATTCTGAAAAGCCTTTTCCTCTTAAGCTGTGGAACGTTTTGTCATAGTTACGATATACAAGGCTAAGATCAATGTGGGAGCTTAAGGATGCTATTGCTCCGGCTAATATTCCTTTTCCTTTACTTTGACTAATAGCTGCTTCACTGAAGAAGTAAAGATTATTCCAGCGATATGTAATATCTGTACTTATAACGAAGTTGCTATTTCCTTTAAACTGATAGCGCTGATAATATTTGTCGGATGGTATAAAATCATATTTGAATTTAGTGTAAAGCATTGTTACGCCAGCTTGTAAATCTTGATTGCTATAGGATACATTGGTGCCGGATATGAATTCGGATTGGTTTTTACGTTTGGAAATTTCATTTTGAGTACGATGCAGTCCGGAAGTATAGATGGAAGTTATTGAGGTATCGGTTTTTGAATTTATTGTAGTAATTACTTGCGTTGCATCCGGCCTTTGAAAAGAAATAAATGGAGTTAACTTAAACTTTTGTAATTGTAGTTCCAGCGCTAATCCCCGATAAAAACCATATTCACTGGATGAGCTGTAGGGCATTAAACCTGAATGAACTCTTCTTACGGATAATATCGTCTCGCTTCCTTTACCCAGGAAGAATCCACCTCCTGCGGTGAGTCCCTGACCAAATTGTAATTGATAATCTCCGATCATTAACCTATTGATTTTTCCTAAACGATAAATACTTAAGTTAGCTGATATAAAATCAAACAAGTACTGATGCTTTTCAGGCATCCAAATAATCCGCTCTCCAGGATCTTTGTCTAATAACATATGAAATCGATATTTATCCGATATCAATTTTTTGATCCGGATTTGAAGCTGGTCCGGACTTCCCAGATATCCTGTAGAATCATTATCATAACTATATCCTTTTTGTTTTTCCAGTACTCGTTGATAGATCAACATTACATAGCCTGAGTTTTCTATATGACTTCCGGATATTTTATTTTTCTTAATAGTAAAGAAGTGTTTTAATAGTTGAAGTAATTCTATGTCAAATCCTGGAATGACTTGTAATTCATATATAGATAGAAATGGCCCGTAAGTACTTCGATAGGCAAGGAAGTTGTCTATTTGTGAGGGCGTAAGGAAGGCAAATTGTTCCAGGTCTTCTTTAGTAATAGTATTTATATCCAGTGGGTTTTCATAAATGCTTTGCATTGTTTCGTACAACATTTCAAGATCAGGGTTTTCGGCTTGTTGCAGGATATACTCTTCCAGGATCTTGTCAATGGAATGCTCTTTATCCGACTGTGTAAATGCTGGTGTTGCGGCGATCAACAGAAGTAAATACAGAAGAATTTTCCGGATCATTTGATACTATAGACAAGAGAGATTTGATGAATATTGTCTAGTAAATGATGATTGTTATAAGCGTAATCTAAACCGAATACTTTTTTCCTAAACCCTGCTCCCATGCAAAGTTTGAGAGGATATGTATTTAAACCTGTCCTAAAAGCGAACCATTCGGTTAAAAAATATTCAAGGCCAAATCTTAAATCAGGCTTATGTTCTGTTGATTTGTATACTTCATTGCTTATGATAAACTTGTTGTCTTTGTTATAAGCAAATCCTGCTTTTAATAAAGTGGGTAAATAATGTTCGGAATGTTGTTTCTTTGCCTGATTGATATTCCATACATAACCACCGAAAGTAAGGTATTTGGTGATTTCTACCATGCCACCTAAAGCTATGGCAACACAGCGTCGTGTCAACGTTTCGTCTATGTGTTGTTGTAAGAGGTCTACTTTTACTCCTAAGGATATGTAATTGAGTTGGTGAGCCACTCCGAGGCTAAGGGTTTGTTCATTGTATAAGTTATCACCGAATCTTGAAAAGCTAATGCTTGCCGTTTTACTTTTTATAGGAAGGTTGAGTCCTGCATAAGCACCTGAAAAAGCTGCTACACCAAAGTTGTTTTTAAATCCGAAATAGAAGGCTAAATTATTTTGCAGGCTAAGGCCGGCAATATTATTTAATCCTGAATAAACATCGGAAGAAGTGACATTACTGTTGCCCATAGCTGCGGAGCGTGCTCCCCATTCACTTACGGATTGACCCAATGCTGCATTTACAACAATAGTTGTAAATAAAAAAAGTACATTATAAAAATACATAGCTGGTTTATTGAAAGATGCAAAAATAATTGATTTCCAATTAAAAAACAGGGTTTGGGATACTAAGTCGGTAAAAAATGTTTGTTAATTGGATACTAATAATTAACTTAAAACTTTATAAGAGTTAAAGCTTTCATTAATCCAGTAAAATCTCATTATGTCTAAAGGATTTATTTTTGCAGGAATACTTTCTGTTTTTGTTCTTGTTCTGACTATTTCTGCTAATTCCCAAATTGTTAAAGAATATTATATCGGCCCTTCCGGAGAGCAACTGACTCAGGTAAAGGCAGAGGGGGCATTAAAAGAGGGAGAAAAGGATGGGTTATGGAAGTTTTACGACCGCTCCGGTAAGTTGATCCAGGAAGCATTTTACGCTATGGGAAAAGAAAACGGAGTTGTTAAAACTTTTTATCCCAATGGCAAAACAGAGATGATTATTCATTTTTCTCACGGAACTGAAAATGGTGATTGGAATGAATATTACGAAAGTGGAAAAGACAGAGTAAGTGGAAGATTTGTAGATGGAAAACGAGAAGGTTCCTGGAAAGAATATTACTCCAATGGCCAGATAGCTGTTGATGGAAGCTATACCGGTGACCTTAAAACTGGCCCATGGAAAGAATATTATCCGGATGGGCAGCTAAAAATTGATGGAGCATTTAAAGATGGCAAGCGGGATGGGGCATGGAAAGAATATTATGCCAATGGTAAATTATACTTCGAGGCGAATTATATAGAAGATAAAGAAGAGGGAATAACTAAGAAATACTTTCTTTCTGGTGCCCTTAACCGGATAGGAGCATTTAAAGATGGCAAGCAGGATAGCCTATGGGTAGAATATCATGAAAATGGGAAGATAGCTTCCAAAAGCTTTTTTGAAAAAGGGGTTGAGACAGGCCAGTGGGAGGAATATAATGCAGCCGGCCAGCTAATATCTAAAGGCAGTTATGTTGATGGCAAGCTTTCCGGTACCTGGGAATATTATTATGATAACGGCCAGTTAAAAGTAAAAGAAATCTGGAAAGATGGAAAGATAAACACAGTGCCTGAGTATTACTCTTCTAAAGGCGCAATTCTAAGTCCGGGCACCATTAAGGATGGAAGCGGAACGAGATTTTATTACTATCCGGAAGGTGGGTTAATGTTAGAGGTTGCCTATGAAAACGGGATAGAGCAAGGCCTTGCCAAAAGTTATCATAAAAATGGCAACATAAAGCAGGAGGTAAATTTCAAAGATGGTAAAGAAGAAGGAGAAGTGATCGAGTATTATGACAATGGAAAAGTTGCTGCTATCAGTTATTATATTAACGGGGTGGAGAACGGATTGTATCTGGAATTATATGAGAGTGGAAATGTTGCCGTTAAAGGTTTTTATAAAGATGGAAAAGAAGACAGTATCTGGGTGCAATTGCATGAAAACGGCCATATAAAAAGTGAAGGATATTATGAAGATGGCGAGCCGGTGGGTTACCATTATATTTATTTTGAGAATGATACGATAGCGGCAGAGGGTGCCTATGTAGCTGGTAAAGAAACCGGAATATGGAAAGAATATTACGAAGATGGGAAACTGGCCACTATTGGAGAATATGTTGATGGGTTAAAAGAAGGCCCGTGGAAGGCCTGGTTCCCTAATGGAAAGGTATCTATGGAAGGCTCCTTTACGGAAGGCCTCGAAGATGGGTATTGGAAAATCTATTATGAAAATGGTAAACTGGAATCGGAAGGAGAGTATTCGGCTGGAGTTCCGGTAGGTTATTGGAAAGAATATTATGATAACGGGAAGCTGTCGGCAGAAGGAAATTATGTTAATGGCAGGGAAGATGGAAAGTGGAAGAGTTACTGGAATAATGGCCTTTTAAAGCAGGAAGAAATATGGTCTCAAGGTAGATTGATGAATATTGGAGACTTGTATTCCAAAGCAGGGAAGAAACTGGATAAAGGGAACTTAAAAGATGGTAACGGAACAGCAAAAAACTACCATGACAATGGAAAGTTGCAGGTGGAAGGAGTTTATAAAAACGGACTACCTCAGGGGCACTGGAAGTATTATTATGACAATGGTACCTTGTCCGGAGAGGGAGGAATGAATGAAGGTTTAAGGCAGGGGCCCTGGAAGTATTATTTCAATACAGGAAAACTCGAGGCGGAAGGCAATTATGAGAAGGATGAAATGGTTGGAATCTGGAAGTTTTATGAGCAGGGTAAGCTGAAGGAAATAAAGAATTTTGATGAAGAATTTACTATTGCAGATTAATGAGGATATTATTCGCCATATTATTGATATTGTGTTCAGGTTCGGGTTATAGCCAACTGGTTCAGGAGTTTTATAGCGATAGTACGCTGAAGGCTAAAGGAACAGTGGTAGATGGGAAAAAAGAAGGAGCGTGGGTCTATTATTATCCGAATCAAAAAATTAGTGCGGAAGAATATTATAAAGATGGCTTGCTACATGGCGAAGCAAAAAGATATGATTTTGAGGGAAAGTTGATAAACATTGAGCAATGGCAATATGGGGTAGAAGAAGATACTTCTAAAACTTTTTATCCTGGTGGACAATTAAAAAGAATAGGTGTGTATAAAAATGGGCTTTATGAGGGGAAGTGGTATACTTATTTTGAAAGCGGAGCTTTGTATAATGAAGGTTTATACAAACAGGGAAACCCCGAAGGTAATTGGATTTTTTATTTTGAGGATGGAAGCTTAGATCGGGAAGTGTCTTATGTAAATGGAGTGCAGCATGGTTGGTTTAAACAATATTATGATAATGGGAAAATATTTGTTGAAGGGAAATATGAGAATGGAGAGAAAAAAGGGGAGTGGGTACTTTACAAAAAGAACGGAAAGGTGAAAAAGAAAGTAGTTTATTAGAATAATATTTTTAATCAGGTGATACTGGTAAGCAATGAAATACAGATAAATACAGGGTTAGAACTTATAGGCCAGCGTTACCAGGTAATTCCTTCCAGGCAAAGGAATCATTTTTTCTCCATTTAAAGGCAAGTACATGCGTTGATTCAAAATATTCCTTGCCATAAACTCAATACTCAAATTAGTAGTAACAGCAGCTATGATATTAGCATCAATGCAGGTGTTCCCTGGCAGATAGGTGTTTTTTAGTGGAGAGTAGTAGTCATTGATCCGTTTTACAATTATTGTACTGCTCAACTTGAATGGGGCAGGAAGCAGGTAGTTTACCGCTAAATTGATTTTGGATGTAGGGTAGTCGGTAAGTACGGAGTCAACATCGGAAGCTCGTGTATGCGCAGTTGCCACATTGGCCATGATCTTAAGATTGCTTCTGATCAGGTATTGTATATCTACTTCCAATCCCTTAGCTCCAATTGCCTGAGGAATGTTGTGATAAAAATTCTCTGAAAGCATTGATTTTCCTACTATCTTGTTTTTACTGTTGTTGTAAAAGAATAGTATACTTCCGGATAGTTTCTTTTTGTTTACGGTAATTCCTGCTTCGTAAGATTCAATGGTTTCTGCTATTACATCTTTAAACACACCGGAGCTATTGGGGATGGTGTCTCTTAGTTTATTGAAAGCTTCTTCGTTTAAAGTGATTTCTTTAATTGATGGAGCCCGTAATGCATGCCCGTACATTGCTTTTATGTTTACCGAGTTGGTTAGCTTTTGAACAATGCCGACACGAGGTGAAAATCTGCTGAATTGTTGCTGGCCAATTGTTCTGATATCCTCCCTGAAGCCTGCTGTGATCAGCAATCCTTTTAATACATTCAAGGTAGATTGAAGCTGGGCAAAGACAGAATAAGTGTGTACTAAAGGAGAAGGTTCCGGGTAAATATATAGCATTTCACTGGAGTCTGCGAATATAAAGGAGCTATAAGACTTTTTTTTGCCCAGTCCTTGTCTTACATCGTAATTAACTCCTCCTACAAAGTTGGTGTTTTTAGAATATGCCCAGCGTAATTGTCCTAAGAATTCAAAATCCTGCTGCTTTTCATCATAATAAGAAGAATGCAGTTTTCTGTTATTTAATGTTGTTCTATTAGCTAATTGGCCGGATTCGGAAGAAAGATTGCCTTTAATATATGATTCCAGAGATAGTTTACGATTTAAAGCTTTTTCGTATTTTAAATAAGTAATAAAAGTTTGCCAGTTGATTTCATTCATTTCATTGCTGTAAGGGAACCAACTCTCTCCAAGGCCTCCGCTTTTATTTATATAAATGGTTCCTATGCTGATGTTTTTTAAAATGCCTGAAGTAATCTTATAAGAAGAATTTAGAAAAAGGTTTTTTTGATCGTCCCAGTACATGGTGCTGTCAGTTACCGGCTTTTGATTGAATGTATTATGAGAGGCATTTTTTTGATAATATCCAAAAGAAATATTGCCTTCGCCACCTTCGCCTTTTATAAGGGCTGAAGCCATGACCCTTCTGTTGGAGTTTAATGTACCGAAGGATAATTTGCCTTCGGCCAGTGTGCCAATAGAGTCAGGTGATTTGGAGGTAATGTTAACTACACCGTAAAAAGCACTTGGCCCGTATAGAGCAGATGCAGGGCCTTTTAGAAATTCTACTTTTTCGGCAAACAATAAAGGAACCTCTTCTTCCATAAATGCTTTATAAGCGCGGGCATGGTTTACAGGTATTCCATCTATAAGAAGAAGATGTTTGGAGTTGTCAAAGCCGGCACCTTGTCCTCTTGTTTCAAAATATTTTTCACCTGAAAGAGACAATGTGCTATATCCTGAGGTTATGCCTGCCAGGTCAGACAGGCTGTAATAGCCCAGTCTTTCGATGTCCTTTTTGCCATAAACAGTGATAGACGCAGGTGCATCAAAAACAGATTCCTCCTGTTTGGTGGCTACATAGGTAGTAGGGGTATTTAATAACTCATCGGGAGAAAAAATATTAAGCTTGTTTTTGCTGTGTAATGTAGATATGCTATCTATTTCTTGGCCAAACGAGATAGTAGTGGATGCCCAAATTAAAATTAAAGGCAGTACTATTGCTGACTTGAAAAATTTTATCATAATAGACTTCTAAGATAACTAGTAGGAAAAGTAGCTTAAATATAAGAGCCGATTTGGATTATACCTAGTAAATTAAATTTAAAATTTAGACTTAGAATATTTTATATCTGGCTTAGTTACTCTTAATTATGTGTGATGACAGGTCGGGGGAATACAAATATGGTTTTTTGAATAAATTATGTTTTATTGTTAACATTGTTTTCATTGCTTTATAAATTGATTGATATCATTTACTCTACTTCTTTGGTTTCTTCTTTCAATTGTTTTTGATATAAAGAAGCATAGGCTCCACCTAAGGCCAATAGTTCGTCATGACTTCCTTCTTCAATAATAGCACCATCCTGTAACACAATGATTTTGTTAGCAAGCTTTACCGAAGAAACTCTATGTGATATTATCAATGAGGTTTTTCCGACCATAATCACTTTGAGCCTGTTTAGAATGGCCGTTTCTGTTTTAGTGTCTACTGCAGATAGACTGTCGTCCAAAATCAAAATTTTGGGTTGTCTTACTAAAGCTCTTGCAATAGATAGCCGTTGTTTCTGGCCACCAGACAAAGTGATACCTCTTTCACCTATAATGGTGTCAAAGCCTTCCGGAAATGACTGGATATTATCATAAAGATCGGCATCTTTGGCTGCCTGTATGATCTCTTCCTCCGTTACAGCTATCGCACCAAAGGCTATATTGTTTCTTATGGACTCTGAAAACAGGAATACATCCTGAGGAACATAACCAATATTGCTTCGCAGGTAATTAATGTTGTAATCTTTTATATTCTTATCGTCAATAAAAATATTACCACTGGTACTATCGTAAAGCCGGCATATTAAGTTGGCCATCGAACTTTTTCCCGATCCGGTATTACCAATTATACCAACCGATTCGCCTGCTTTAACTTCAAAGGTTATGTTCTTTAATGCGGTAATTCCTGAGTCCGGATAGGAAAAAGTAACATCTTTGAAAGAAATAGTTCCCTGAATAGGAGCGGTAGAGTTTTCTGTAGATATAATATCTGACTTTGTTTTCAGAAATTCATTGATCCTTTTTTGAGAAGCTTCTGCACGTTGTACCATACTGGTAATCCAGCCAAGAGATGCCACCGGCCAGGTTAGTTTGTTAAGATAGATTATGAACTCAGCTATATTGCCATACGTTAAGTTGCCATTGATAACTTCCATGCCCCCCACAAATACAATGATGATCGTACTTAATCCGGTTAGGGCAAGAATGAGCGGAAAAAAGAAAGCATCAACCCGTGTCAGTTTTAACGATTGTTCACGGTATTTTTCACTCGCATTAATGAATCGATTGATACTGTCTTTTTCTCTTACAAAAGATTTTACAACCCTTATTCCCGAAAAGGCTTCCTGTACATAGGTAGATAAGTCGGACAGTTCTTTTTGAATTCGCTCGGACCGTTTGGTAATGAGGTTTTGTACGAGGTAAATGCTTAAAGTCAATATTGGTAGCGGAATCATGACATAAAGCGTAAGTTTGGGGCTTACCCATAGCATTAATGTAATTGAAATGGAAAAGAGTGCCAGCAGGTTTAGGCCATACATGATAGCAGGGCCTAAGTAATTCCGCACCTGGTTGACATCTTCCGAGATACGATTCATCAGGTCGCCGGTATTTTGCTTTTTATAAAAGCTGAGGGGTAACTTTTGGTAATGGTCGTAAATCTCATTTTTCAGGTCAAATTCGATATACCGGGACATACCGATGAGGATTCTTCGCTGGAAGTAGAGAAAAATTCCACTTAGTAAAGCCAGGCTTATGATCATAATTCCGTACATCATGATCTGGGTGGCAAATTCTTCCCGGAAAGAAATGCGTACCTGGTCGTCGGTGAGGGTAAAGTAGAGTTTTATTTGTTTTTCGAGAAAGTTTATTACTTCGCGGGTTACAGGAGCCTGAAAGATGCCGGTAACGTTATTCAGTATGACGAATAAAATCCCAAGCAGGAGCCGGTATTTATATTTGAA
>DATCKK010000514.1:0-3112 GCA_036562325.1 Cytophagaceae bacterium
AAATTCGCTGTATTCTTCGTCGAATTCATTGTTGAGATCATACACTTTTCTTGGCGTGATGATGAGCGTTCCAGCGCGCCGAAACGTGTCCAGGATCAGCCCTTGTTCCTGCATGTTGCCGCGGCCCAAGCGGTCAACGTCCATGACCAGGACGCCAGCCGGTCGTTCCTGCTCCAGCTGATCCAGCAGCTTCTGCATTTCCGGCCGATGGGCCAGCGATTCCCCAGATGCGATTTCCTCAAAAATGCGGGTCACGTTGATGTTGTGATCTTTGGCGAGTCGAAACAAAGCCCGACGATGTTTGGACAATGTTTCCCCTTCGCCGCGCGCTTCGGCTTCCAGATCCGCGCGAGACTTCCGCAAATATTGCCAATATTCCCCGTCCGGTAAGCGATACATCTTTTGCCCCTCCAAAGATGTTTTTACTCCCATTATAATGAAAAAAGCCCAAAATGGGCAGGATCGAAATTTTTTGAGTTATTTAACAAGTTCGACTTTTACTTTTTTGTCGCTTCCTTCAACAATCATGTAGTAGTGCATCCCATCTTTGTATATTAGAACTTCTGGATGATATTTGTATGCTACACTTATATCAAAGCTTGTTTGCTTCCAAACTTGTCCATTTTCCAATACATAAATGTTTTCGTAATTAAAACCATCAAACGTTCCGTCTATTTTACTTTTAATCACTTCAGATTGTCCGTTTGCACCTGGAAGCACGGAACCGCCTGGGGATTGAGGATAATTATAAAATACAATTCTTTTATTAAGTTCACTCTCTGTGATTTTGCCGTTGATAAAATCTTTAAAATCCTGTGTTTTCCCTTCCACATAGCCAATATCAATGTTTCCATCATGGTAAACAACACGAGAATAAACGGCGTTGTATTTAATTAATTCAGCAAATATTCGCGTTATATATTTCCAATCATTATCAAAGTTCGTTTTTGCTTGGTAGTATGTAATTGCAGTCGTTTCGTTTCCAATTTTGGTGATCGTAACTCCACCGCCGCCGAGATTCATAATGGTTTCCGCTGTTTTTGTAGGATCAAAAGAAGTAAAGGAAGCGTTTGAGTGAATGTTAACAGTTTGATTTTTTCCATCCCAGTTGTACTTAACTCCGGCTTGCTGCAGCAGGTAAATTGGGATCATCGTTCTGTTGTTGTAAAGTATTGCCGGTACATCGGTTACTTTCACTGGCTTACCATCCACGGTTAATCGGATGATCTGATTCCCCTTATATGTACCCCACAGATTCGCAGCACTAACAACACCAGTAAACAAAGTTAACAAAATGATCACAAGTCCAAAAACCTTATTTTTCATGGGAATCCTCCTAAATGGTACAAATTAACTATGAATAAATTTCCTTATTGGGAAAATGTTCACTGGTTATATATTCCTATGGGTGTATTATATATGTAAACGCTTTAATTTTTAAGAGAAGGGTGTTCGCCGACAGAAAACTTTTTTGCACTATTTTTTTTGAATATATAGAACATATGTTCTGTATATGTAGTATAATGGTTCTAAAGTCTCATCCGTACCGAGTCAGTTTTTGTCAATTATATTTCGCTGCTGATCGGAGGAAAGCGTATGGAAGAACTAAACATGAAAATTTGGCTGTTTCTCAAAAACGCAACCAGTGAACAAATTGACGAATTATTAAAGATGATGGATGATCGTGAATCGTTACAAGAATTAAAGTCTGTCATTTTACAAATACATAGAAATGAAATGGAAGTCACATAATCGAAATGCCCCATAGGGCATTTTGTTATATTTTACGTTTATTTTTTGGTGAGCCTTTCAATTAATTCAAGAATGTACTTTTTATCTTCTTCAGACAATTGTTCAATTTTCTCATACAAAGGATCATGTTTAGAAATAGGTTTATTTTTCATATCTTCACCTAGCAACCAATCTATGTTTACTTCAAAAAAATTCGCTATGTTTTTTAGCGTTTCAAAGTCAGGTTCACGCTTTCCTAATTCATAATTTGAATATGTACTTCTTGGAATTCCAAGATGTTTAGCTGCTTGTTGTTGCGTTAATTTTTTCTTTTTTCTTAGTTCTACCAAACGATCCCCCAACATTATACATCACCACCTCACATAAACGCATACTTTTCTGATCATATTGCTCATCTTATCATTATATCGCTTCAAAATGCGTCATTGGATAGCGAATACAAAAATGCGCCAAAAAGAAGAAAAAATGTATTGACAGCTTCTTTATGAAGCATTATAGTATAGTTAAACAAATGCTTCGTTACGAAGCAGAAGGGAGGTTTATCATGGGGCCGAGACATTGGCTTGTTGAACTGCGAGGGAGACTGACTCAAGAACAGGTCGCCAAACTTGCAGGTATCAGCCGCAGCGCATATTCCAACATCGAATCAGGCAAGCGTGATCCTAGCGTTTCTATGGCTATGAAAATCGCTTCGGCTCTAAAGTTCGATTGGAAAATTTTTTTTGACCGAAAATGCTGCAAAACGAAGCAAAAGAAACAAACTGCATGATAGGAGCGATTAAATGACTCCTCAAGACGTAATTGATCTACTCCTAAAAAGATTTGGAGAAGACGTTCTCATTCGTGTGATTGCTCAATACGCCGAAGACGAATATTTTATCCCATACGATATGGCGGTGATGCTCATCTATGACGCAGTTAAGTCGTAAAGAATTTGATTATTCCATTTTGGATGAAATCACAGCTCGGTTCCTCAAGGAAAAGGAAATGAATATGCGACATATCGTTAAAGATGTCGCTCCAAAAATCGGCAAGGAACTTAAAGAAGCGCAAGACAAACTAGCTAGTCACGGATATGGCTGCTTTGAACAATGGTACGAATCGCTAGGGTTCAAACGTCAAACAGTCTACAACTATATCAATGCTTATTCGTTCCTCCAAGTCTTGGAGGATCGAAATAAGGGGGATATTGCCGACACCATCCCTGTATATCTCATGTATGAAGCCGGTAAAAAGTCGGCACATCCTGAAGCTGTACAAGCTGTAATCGACGGTAAAGTTACTTCCTGGGATCAATATAAGGCTTTAGAAAAAAAACTTCGAGAAACCGAAGAACGCGCCGCCAAAGCAGAAAATGAAG
>DATCKK010000529.1:0-1736 GCA_036562325.1 Cytophagaceae bacterium
GAATTTATAGGCACGGATCCTTCAGATGATATTACACTTCTGATACTGGATGTTCTGCCGCCGTTTTAAAAATTAAAGGAGTGGTAATCACTCAATATCTTAAGGGCGGAATAATCATAAAATATAGATAAATTCAATACTGTCAATACTTTTTGAATATTTCACCCCAAATGGGCCAATTTTATCGCGTAAAAATTTCACCCCCCAGACCATAAGTTAAGGGACACTGCTCCCAGATCATAGCAGGGGCGTTGCCCCTGCAACCCCATCCTCGCCGGATGGCAGCCGGTCAGCATGAAGCTGACCGGGATACAACAGGATAATGTGCAAAGGCTGTCAAGGGTAAAGTAAACGCGCAAGCGCGCCCTTGACAGCCTCCTAACCTGGCAGTGCCATATTATGCTGCTTTCGCATCTTTGAGAAAGTACTCTTTTATGAGCTGTTGAATGCCTTTGGTGAGGACTTTGCCCTTCTGCATAGAATCTTCGTTTGCAGAAAAATCGACATCTGAAACCTTAAACAACTTGCCCTTGTATAACGCTCTTATTCCCCCATCTTTACTGATTAAGACAGTGATTTTGGCTTTTGGAGGAACCTCTCTGGAATCAACGGAGAATTTGCAGTTATTGATTGAAAAGACCCCGGCGTTATCGGTTGTCCGCTCGATCTTTACGCATAAGAGCGTATTTAAATTGATGTTTTCGGGCAAAGGCAAAAATGAGGTATTCTGGTCACTGACAGGGACGGCGAACTTTTTGTTGTACTTTTTTATGTAACCAGGCAGGAATTTATTGGCCTGATCTATTGTCGTGATATTATGGATACGGAACTCCGTGAGAAGTCTGCTTTGTAATGTTTCCCACAAGCGCTCTATACGGCCTTTTGCCTGTGGAGAGGAGGCTGGGAACATCTCGATACCCAACTCATCCATAATCCGGCCAAATTGGGTTACAGCCTTCGTGACACCTCTTAGCTGTTCATCAATGGTAAGGTCGTCTTTCTTGGCAGGATTCGGAAAGAATACACTATACTTGTCGGGATAGAGGCTTAGGGGTATACCGAAGTTTCTGAGGGTTTGTCTTGTGACTTCCAGGTAACCCAAAAGGCATTCGCTCTCACACATATATAGCCCGGTAATTGATCCTGTAGCGTCATCAATAAAGCCGTGAAGCGCATACTTTTTTCCTATGCCAAACCAATCATAAGGTGTTCCATCAGCCTGCAGCATCATACCCGCGGAGGCTTTCCTTTTTCTTCTGTGGTGTTTCTTGGTTTTACGGTGTTTTTTAGGGCTTTTGATATTTGCTTTGCTTAAGATATCATAGAGTGCGGAGTATGAGATTCTGATACCCTCATATTCTTCAAGGAGTTCCTGAAAATGAAGGAAGTTAGCTTCCTGATATGCATATGAGTTTTTAAGTTCAATAATCCGCTGTGCAAGCTTGCTATCAATTGTATGAACAGGTTTGCGCCCTCTATTTCCATGAATTATGGATTGAACGCCCCTTTCCCTAACCTCCTTTTTTAACTGTTTGATGCGGCGTTCGGACAAACCTAATGCATTAGCTGCTTGTGAAACTGTGAGCCTTCCCTCCAACGCACAATTGATAACATGAAGCCTTTTTAGTTCTTCATCATTCATTGCGTATACCATCCTTTAAGACTATCAAATATATGTGGGGGGTGAAATATTCACGCGATAATCTTAAGGGTGAAATTATCATACGATAAAGACA
>DATCKK010000536.1:0-13374 GCA_036562325.1 Cytophagaceae bacterium
TTGACCGGTTATGCCGATATAGAAGCAGTAATAGATGCCATTAATAAAGGAAAAGTATACAGGTATATTAAAAAGCCCTGGGATCGCCATGAGATACAGTTGGCCGTTGAAAATGGCTATGAAATCTATAAGACAAGAGAAGAGCTCAGAATAAAAACAGAACAACTTGAAAAAGTAAACAGTGAACTAAGCCGGTTTGTCTATAGTACTTCTCATGATCTTAAAGCACCCATTATGACTATGCTTGGTGTAATGAAGCTTAGGAGATGGAAGGAAGAACTATTGAAAATGACCCCATTTTATCGCTCTTATACAAAAGCATTAAGAAACTAGACTTTTTTATCCGGAATATTACTAACTACTATAAAAATAGCAAAATAGAAAAACGCATTGATGAGATCAACTTCTCATCCATTGTCAATGAAACTATCTACGCCTTACCATTTGTGGAAGAAACCCCGGTAAAGGAAGTGGATTTTGATATACAAGTAGATCAGAAGGAACCATTTTTTAATGATGAATTCAGAGTCAGAGTAATATTAAACAATATTTTATCTAATGCCATCAAATACCAAAGGCAGGACAATGTAGAGAAGAAGGTATCAGTTTTAATTCAAACCAGGGAAGATGGGGCTATGATAAAAATAAAGGATAATGGCATTGGTATACCGCAAGACCTGGTGGATAAAATATTTGATATGTTCTTTCGAGGCACAAGTGTAAGCAATGGCTCCGGAATTGGACTGTATATCGTTAAAGAAGCGGTCAATAAAATTGCCGGCGATATTAAAGTTATTTCCCAGGAAGGCGAAGGAACCGAATTTATCATATCCATTCCCAATATTAAAGTTCCGCAACCGGAAAACGAGATAAGCATGTTGAAAACTCATTGATTTTCTACCGCTTACCTTTTTGTAATTAATTCAGGCAAACATATCTGTTGTTTGGATTATTCTGATTAGTTTCGGCCTGTCAAATCTTGAAAAAACACCTCTGTTTCAATCTCAGTGGATGGCTTTAGCTATTTATCATTGCCCCTTTCAGCTTAATTAATGTTGTACTTATATTCTGATTTTTTAAGGATTTTGGGTAGCACAGAGTTAATATTTCTGTTGTTGCTTTCTATCCGTTATCAACTATTCACTTTAAAGGGTAAATAATTATGAATCAATTATCTGATTCTTTAGTAAATATTTGCTAAGCGTAATTTTGGGCTGTTAAAAAGCCCTGTTTCACCTTAATTTTTGTAGATTTTTAGCCCGTTCTGACTACTTTTTCTTTCCCACAGGTCTATATTTAAGCTATTCGTTAAAAATTGAACTTCACAAACAATTATTATAATAATAACAACAAACGCAATGGAGAAAGTATTTAGAAATTTAATACTTAAAAAAGTAGTCCTTGGGGTGGTTTTAGTTTTTTCGTTTACTACTACTTTTTCCGCAATATACGTAGTAAATGATCCGGGAGATACGGATGATTTGGGCCCGTACGGAGCAACCAATACTTTACGAAAATGTATCCGGCTGGCCAATGAGGATGTTTTATTCGATGAAATTCACTTTAACCTCCCCGGGCCGGGCCCTTATCTGATTACAGCAACTGCTGCTTTGCCGGTTATTACCAATCCTGTATTAATTAATGGGTTAACACAACCTGGTGCTTCGGCAGGAAATTTACTGATAGAAATAGATGGGGCTGGCGACTGGGTACTGCAATTGGGAACCGATGGCGGATTTACCTCTTCCGGAAGTACCATACAGGGGCTTGTTATTTACGGTGCAAACAGGGGAATTTTTATCAATGGCAGTAACAATAATACACTTATTGCCAATTATATCGGTACCAATCGAGCTGCCGATGCTGTTGCTGCAAACACTATCGTCTGGCACGGAATTCAAATAATAAATGGACAAAATAATATAATCGGAGGGACAGGTGGTGCTAATGACCGCAATATTATCTCGGGCTGTAATGAAGATGGAATAAGAGTTTCAAATAATTCTACAGGTACGATTATTATTGGTAATTACATAGGTACTGATATCACCGGAAGTGCTGCTATTCCTAATCGCCTGAGAGGAATTAATTGTGAAAATGGATCGGATAATACTACTATCGGTGGGAATACAGCGAATCACAGAAACATCATTTCGGGAAATTTACAAAGAGGAATTAATCTTGCTTTATCTAATAATGTACTTATACAAAACAATTATATAGGTACTACTTCTGCCGGTACTGCTGCGCTTGCTAATGGAGAACAGGGTATTTTTGTGGAGAACAATTCCAACGACCTTCAGCTATTGAATAATATTATTTCCGGTAATGGCCAACAGGGTGTTTTTATCTTAGCTTCTGTAAACCCTGTGATCAGGGAAAATTTTTTCGGAACGGATGTTAGCGGAAACACCGCTATTTCCAATGGGCAGACGAATATTCAGATAGAGAACAACAGCCATAATCTGCAATTGATCGACAATTTGATCTGTTCAAGTACCAATGGCCAGGGACTTTTTCTGATCAACTCCAATTACCCGGTAATTAAAGGTAACCGGATAGGCCTGGCATTAGATGGAGAAACTGCTCTTGGCAACAGGCAACATGGATTGAATATTATAAATGCATTAAAGCCGATTATTGGTGGAACTATGGTTGCTGAAAGAAACTATATTTCCAATAATGGAGAAGTGGGCCTTCGTCTACAAAATGCAGACTCAGTTGTTATTAAAGGTAACTATATAGGGCTTAATGAAGCTGGTGATACAGATCATGGGAACAACAACCAGGGTATATGGATGGAAGGTAGTGATCATGCTGTGATCGGTGGTGGGGAGACCGGAGCCAGAAACTACATTGCGGGTAATAATAATACCGGTATGTTTATGATTCTATGTGTTAATGCTTCTATAATAGGCAACTACTTCGGTACGGATGTAAGTGGCAATACTGCTATACCAAATATTCAAACCAATATTCAGATTGAAAACAATAGCCATTATCCTCAGCTTGTCAATAACATTATTTGTTCAAGCCAGAATGGACAGGGAATATTTATTATCAACTCCAATTATCCGGTAATAAAGGGCAACAGAGTAGGATTGGCTCTGGATGGTGTTACTGCACTGGGTAACCGACAGCATGGAATGAATATCATTAATGCATTAAAGCCTGTGATAGGAGGCACCACGCCGGCAGAAAGGAACTATGTGTCGAACAACGGAGAAACCGGAATCAGAGTGGAAAATGGTGATTCGGTTATTATCAAGGGCAATTATATAGGTTTGAATGAACCAGGCAATGCCGATCATGGCAATAATCAAAATGGTATATGGATGAATTTAAGTGATTATCCGATAATAGGAGGAGGAGAGCCGGGAGCAAGAAATTATATAGCGGGTAATAACGAAACAGGAATACATATAGAACAAGGACTTCAACCAACAGTAACAGATAACTACGTAGGAACCGATGTTACAGGAAATGTGGCTATCGGAAATAATGGTGTTGGAGTACGAATAATAACCAATTCGCATAATGCCATTATTACTCATAATGTGATTAGTGCCAGCGGGCAACATGGTTTGGCATTGAACAATCTTCAACAACCTGTTATCAAGTCGAATAAGATAGGTTTGGGAGCAGATGCTATCACAGTCATGGGTAATAACAACAGGGGAATAGAGATGATAAGGTGTCCCGAAGCTCAGGTGGGAGGTACAACGCCGGAAGAAAGAAATTATATATCTGCCAATAAAGAAGTTGGTTTAATGTTGGTAGAATCTCCAAGGTCTAAAATAGAAGGTAATTATGTAGGAACCGATATCAGTGGTGTTGCAGCGAAAGGTAATGGTATTCATGGTATTCAGGTGAGTAATTCAGAAGAAGTTACCGTAGGAGGTACAGTGTATGGGGCCCGAAATATTGTGGTAGACAGCAAGGTTGGACATGGAATATTATTTGACGGTTTATCCCCTAATGCCATTATCAAAGGAAACTTTGTTGGGGTAGGAACAGACGGTGGTACAATAGATACTAATCCAAGGTTGGGTAACGGGGTACATGGAATATATGTAGGAGGCGACTCTCATGGGGCCATTATTGGTGGATCCAATGCGATAGAAAGAAATGTATGTTCTAATAATGGTATGTATCTTCCTCCCGGGCCGGGAGCTTACCGTCAGGGAGATGGTATACGGGTAGAGGGTCCGGACAATCATTTAATCATAGGAAACTTCTGTGGTGTGGACTCTTCCGGAACTAAGGAAAGAGGCAATGCCTGGGCGGGTATATCTTTGAATAATTGTGACAATACAACTGTAGGAGGGAGAGGCGCCGAAGAGTTTAATTTATGCTCGGGAAATTATAACGAAGGTATGTACCTGGCTTTTTCTTCGAATAACAGAATCATCGGAAATCGGGTAGGAACTGATTGGTCAGGCATACTACCGATAGGTAACAATGATTATGGTATTAACCTCGGATCCAATGGAGCCAACTTTGATAATATCATTGGAGGAACTGAAGAAGATGCCAACATCATTGCATTTACCCGAGGCCTGGATTTTGAAGGCCCCGGCGTATATGTGCATGATCATAGCCATAGGAATAAAATAAGTCATAATAGTATATTTTGTAATGCTGGTAAAGCGATTCAGGTTGTTAATCCGGGGAATGAAGGAATTTTGCCACCTGTCATTGAGATAACCTACATAAATACAATTCAGGGAACGGGTACGGATGGCAATACCATTCATCTTTATGTAAATGAAAAGACAGGTAACGGTTGCAATTGTGAAGCAGAAAAATATCTTGGAGAAACAACAGTCTCCGGTGGTAAGTGGACATTTACGCACAATCTCAACTTAACCGTGGATGATACCAGGACAGTAACAGCTACACAGACCAATGCTACCAACAGCACTTCCGAACTGGTATGTTCTTCTACTCCTTGTGACCTTATAATACAAAGCCAGCCAAAAGATACTACTATATGCACTGGTGGGGAAGCACAGTTTACGGTTATTGCCACTGGAACGAATGTGTCGTATCAATGGCAGGAAAATGATGGTAATGGCTTCGTAGACATTCAAGGGGAAACAAATAATACTTTAATAGTTGCTACAAACGATATTAGCAAAAATGGGTACACGTACAGAGCAATTGTAAGTATCAATAGCTTTACGAATGGCTTGTGCAAAGATACAACCGATGTGGTTACCTTAGGAGTTCAGCCAGCCACTATTATCAATTCATTTTCATCCGACATCATCTTGTGTCCCGGTGATCCTTTAAATCTAAGTGTAGATGCTTCGGGATTAAATATTTCCTATACATGGAAGTTTAATAATACTACTGTGGGTACCAATTCAAATACTTTTTCAATTCCGTCTTTTGCCATAGCAGATGCAGGAGCTTATCATGTAGAAGTAACGGGAGATTGCGGTACGATCAGTTCAGATACTATTGCGATTACTTATAAAGTTGCACCTGATAACAGTCTTTCAGTAAACGGAGGTGATATATGTATTGGAAGTGATGGGGCTGTTACTGTTATAGCCTCGCAATCTGGAGTGAAATATCAGGCTTTTATTGGCGCTGATGCAGTTAGTGATATAACAGAAGGTAATAACGGAGACCTGCTGATTTCAATAGATGCTTCTGTATTACAGCCTGGTACCAATATAGTAAGTATTCATGCTTATGGTTGTGGGGATGTGGTATTAACAAATACTGCAACGATAATGGTATTAGATAATCCCGGAAGCATAACCGGGCCGACTTATCTATGTAGCAATGCCACCGGCAATCTGACTTATTCTACCACTCAGGTAGATGGTGCTTCTCACTATGAGTGGTATGTAAATGGAGTGTTGGAACTAACAACCAATGATAATTCAGCTACTTTAGATCTTACCTCTCTGCCTGCGAATATTCAGGTAAAACCCATAACGATTTCGAATCTTTCCTGTGGTACATCTCCTTCATTAACGGTAAGTTCCCGTCCAGGTTATATGGGAGATAATCTTATAGTCAGTGAAGACACCGTATGTGCGGGAAATACTATTACCTTTTATTTGGTAAACAGAACAGCCGAAAATTATTCCAATTGGGAAGATGGCTTGCCCCAAGGCGCAGAACTGATTAATAAAACAGATACATCCGCTACTGTTACATTTACTATAGCAGGTAATTATACTATAGAGATTCAGCCTTATCATTCCTGTGAATCGTCCATTGTACCGTTAACCGTTTCTGTTGTTATATTAACTCCTCCGGTTGCTTTTGCCGGTGATGATCAGTTCTTGGATAATTTTACCACGGTTACTCTGGATGGTAGTGGCAGCAGCCAGGGAAACATTTATGGATACCAATGGTCGGCCAATAGTGATGCTGTCATTAACAATCCTGAATCAATAATTACCACTGCTGAATCTTTTAATATTTCAACCGACTACACTTTAACTGTATATACCCAAAATACAGCCTCCTGTATGGCAAGCGATGTTGTTACGGTAAAAGTAAATAGAGGAGAAGTGTTTATTCCTAATATATTTTCTCCTAATGATGACGGCTTACATGATTATTTTGAAATTGAAAATATTCACTTCTTCCCCAAAGCTGTCCTATATATTTATAACCAATGGGGAGAGCAGATATACCAGTCACAACCGGGATACAGAGAGTTATGGGATGGAACACGAGATGGCAAACCAGTGCCTGTATCTACCTACTATTATGTGTTGGAATTAAATGAAGAAAACGTTTCCAACATTTCCGGTCAAATTAATATTGTCAGATAAGCCCTAACGAACATGAAATACATTCCTATAATAAATTCCATTGCGGTTGCTCTGTTGCTGATGTTTGGTGTATCAACAGTATCTGCTCAACAACAGGGGCAATACAGCCAGTATATGATGAACTACTTTCTTGTTAATCCTGCGGCTGCCGGTACTACAGATTATATTGACCTCCGGGCCGGATACAGGATGCAATGGCTTGGCCTTTCCGGCGCTCCCAGAAATTATTATGTTTCCGGACATGTACCTATCAACAAAGTACATAAAAGTCAAAAAAGGACACAAAGGCCCAGGGCTTATCATGTAATAGGAGGATTGTTTACGGGGCAGACCATTGGTGTATTCTCGCATAACACTGGTTATATATCTTATGCCTATCATCTTCCTTTATCAAAAAAATGGAATGCTTCCATGGGAGCCAATGTAGGATTTAATCAAATAGCTTTAGGGGGAAATATGAAATGGATTGATCAGATTCCGGATCCTACTATAGCTTATACAAATCAAATCAAACCGGATATAAGCATAGGGGGATGGTTATATTCTGATAAATTTTTTATGGGGGTATCTACTATGCAGATGCTGCAGAACAAACTGGATTTTTCAAGAGGGGATACGGAAGGAGGGGTGTTAAACCGGCACTTCTATATTACCGGAGGATATAACATTCAATTGAATAATGACATTCGGATAATTCCGTCTGCCATGATAAAAACCACGGCTTCCGCTTTACAGCTTGATATTAATACCAAAGTCAGGTACCAGGAGTTGTTTTGGGGAGGTATTAGTTATCGTCGCATGGATGCATTTGTCGCCATGGGTGGTATTGGCATTCCTTTAACATCAGTGAGTAAAACCCCAGGCTTTAGTGGTAAAAAACAGATGAATTACCATCGCCTGGAAATAGGTTACTCTTACGATATTACAACTTCTAAGCTAAGTAATTACAGCGGCGGTTCTCATGAAATTATGGTAGGATTGTTATTGCCGCTTAAAGCAAAAGTAGTTTGCCCCAAATTTTGGTGAGGTTATATTGCCTCCCGCGCGATTAATTGGTTTAATTACTTAGGCTTGATAATCAGAATTTAGTAGGGAATGATGAGGGCGAATATTGGATGAACAGAAATTGATATCAAGGTTTATAATGAAATTGTAGAAAAAATATTCCGTTACTTTTTGCATGAGACAGCAGATAATGCCGTTCTTTGCACAATGAATCTTTTTGTCACTGCATTAAACTCCGGAAGCAATGGTAATTGCTATTATGTTGGAAATGAACAGGAAGCTGTATTAATTGATGCAGGAATCAGTTGCAGGGAGACCGAGAAGCGCATGGCCCGCCTGGGATTGTCTATGCACAAGGTGAAAGCTATATTTATTTCTCATGAACATTCGGATCATGTGCGGGGCGTAAGGGTATTATCCAAAAAATATCAACTGCCTATATATATTACTCCGGGCACTTTACAAAACGCCCCCATTGATGAACATAATCCACGTATAGTCCGGTTGACAGCTTTCGAACCCATCCAGATTGGCTCTTTATCGGTTAAAGCATTTCCCAAAAATCATGATGCCAGGGATCCGCATAGTTTTATCATCAGCAATGGAAAAGTATGTGTAGGGGTGTTTACAGACATTGGAGTTACCTGTGAAAATTTAATTGAACATTTTAAATGTTGTCATGCCGCATTTCTTGAAGCCAATTATGACACTAAAATGTTGTATGAAGGAAAGTATCCTTATTATTTGAAGAAACGCATAGACAGCGATAAAGGGCACCTGTCAAATGAGCAGGCATTAGAGCTTTTTCTTAACCATAAATCTCCCGAATTAACCCATCTTTTTCTTTCTCATATTTCAAAAGAAAATAATTCACCGGAGGTGATCCGCAATTTGTTTATGCCACATGCCGGAAATGTGGAGGTGATTTTAGCCTCCAGAGAGTCGGAAATACCCGTTTATGAGATAGGCTTACCCGTGACGGCCCAAGCTATTAGCCACATTTTTTAACTTAATGCTTTTTTTAATTTTTTATTGTTGATTTTCAAATTATTAATCTTTTAATTTTTTCTAAAAATTAAACTTAATATCAAAAAAAATCTACTTGTCCAGATTTTGTCTATGCCTTTATAAGGGATTGATTTGTAGAATACACTAACTTAAAAGTCTTCCAATAATCAAAGTAATTATTGGAAAAATCAAAAGAGGAAAAACAACAATTAAATACAACCCAAATAATCCCTTAAACTTATAACTAATGAAAAACAAGTGCATTTTTCAACTCCTTTTACTTCTGTTCTTTGTAAATGCGGCCAATGCGCAGCTGGCGCTTGACAGGGTAAATGGAAGTCCTTATCCCTATTCATCTGTACCTGATAAACTGTACCTTACTTCAGAAAATTATTCTTATGCTGAGAAAATCTCATTACAGACTTTAATGGGAATACTTGCCAAGACAAAGCCGGAAATATTGAGGGATACTCAGGGTCATAAGCAGATTGTGGAAAAAGCAGGTATCCCCCTGGATAATACCTATTATAACAATTACCCGGGTTTACTGGCACATTTTGCCAACCGGCTTTCCGGATATATACTTTGTAATGCGAAAGATAAATCAACCAACGTAGCTATTTCTCTTTCAGGGATTTTGAATGCGGTAGCCATACCAGCTGAGATAGAACAAATTGCTATAAATGCTGGATTAACAAGGGTGTTGGATGTAAGAGGCAGGGATGAAGCCTGGGCATTAGCCAATTATGGCAACCAGTTCAGCAAACAAATAGCTTCTTACCAACAAAGTTCAGACGACCGGGGAGCTCTTTTGGCAGACTATTCCACTTTTGCCAATGCCTTCCAGTTTTGGGATAATGCTGCTAATGGGCCATTAGCTACCAGTGTTTATAACCGAATGAATAGTGGTGCCACCTTTTTTGGTTGGGGGGCAGGAGAATACGAAACTGTAGAGCAATTGTCTCAACGATCTATGTCCATCATTCCTTCCGACTGGGCAGCTAACTTGTCTACACTTACCAATATTCCTGCACCTGAAATCAGACAAAAAGAGCCTTATGAACCTTATAAAGTAGTTCCTAATGTACACACGGTTTGCTTTGTTATATCCGATGGCGACAATGTGCAATGGTTACTCGGATCGCATGATAATATAAAGCACTGGAACAACCCTAAAAATGCCCAATTAAAGCTGGGATGGACTACTTCGCCATCTCTTGTGGAACTTGCCCCAACAGTGTATCAAAAATATGTTGAGAATATGCCAACTACCAAAGAAGGCAGAAATGTGCTGATTGCAGGGCCTTCAGGAAAAAGCTATTATTTCCCTGGTATTTATCCCAATCTTGCTCAGGAAACCGATCTGTTAAACAGATATATGAAGAAGGCTGATCTGCGAATCGTAAATATAATAGATGTAGATAACGGCCCGCATCTTCCTGATCAATACCTGAGACAAAGTAATATAGATGCATTATTTTACTACAGTTACGGAGCACAATACATCGGATTAAATGGCCAGATTACCTGGTATAAAGACAAGCCAAGCATTGGAGGCAGGTTTAACCTTTGGGGAAAAACCGGTGACCCAAGTGTGAACGATCAGGTAACAACTGCACTGGCTAATAAATTAAATGCGCAATCTACCAACATCTACTCACAGGACGGATACAGCCTTATACCTGTACACATCTGGACAATGGATGTCAATGAAGTGATGAATTGCATTAACAAGCTGGCTCCTCATGTAAGAGTAGTAGCTCCGGATGAGTTTGTCTGGCTGATACGTAAAAACCTGAAAGGGTTACCGGTGGGTACGGGTAACGGACTTTGGGGTGAATACTTTCAGGGGTATAATCACGACGAACTTAAGTTTTCACGAACAGACAGAAATATTGATTTTGACTGGAAATCCGGCTCTCCTAATGCTGATTTAATTGGTACCAATCAATTTTCCGTTCGATGGACAGGACAAATACAACCCTTATATTCAGAAGAATATACGTTTTATGTAAGAAGTGATGATGGAGCCAGATTAACTATCAATGGACAAACATTGATTAATGATTATGCCACACAAGGATCTTATACACGAAGTGGAAAGATAACTTTAACAGCAGGACAAAAATACGATATACGTCTTGAATATGGTGAAGGTGGTGGACTTGCCTTTTGTTCATTAGAATGGGAAAGTGCTTCACAAATGCGGCAAATAGTCCCCAAAGATCAACTATATAGCCGGCCGGCCCCATCGGAAGGTATTGTAACTGCTTATGCTGACTGTGATTACAAGGGATATTATGGAGGCATAGGTTTTGGAGATTATAGGTTGAGTGATTTAAGATTAAGAGGTATCAATAATGATGATATTTCTTCCATTAAAATTGCAGAAGGATATAAAGTAATACTTTACCAGGACGATAACTTTCTTGGCCAATCCATAGAATTAACCTCAAGTAGTAGTTGTCTGGATGCTTTCTGGAACAATAAAGTAAGTTCTATCAAAGTAAGAGCAAACGGAGCTACTAATGTGGCGGGTACCTACTTTTTATATAACCGAAATAGCGGGTTGATGATGGATGTGGTCGGTGGTGAAGGAGGTACAGGAGATAACGTAAATATTCAGCAATTCAGAGCTACGGGAAAAACGAACCAACAATTCGAATTTACTCATTTGGGAGATGGTGTCTATAAAATTATTGCTAAACATAGTGGCAAGTCACTAGACGTCGAAAAAATGAGTATGGATGACTTTGGAAATGTATGGCAACGCACTTATTACGGATCGGACAATCAGCAATTCATAGTGGTTCCGGCCAGTGACGGATACTATAAATTAATAGCCAAACACAGTGGAAAAATTGTAGAAGTAGCTCATGCTAGTAAAAACATTGAAGCCAATGTAAGTCAGTATACCAACAACAACCAAACATGTGGGCAATGGGGATTGGTACCTATCACCACATCAGAACCTGTAGTTGTTTATCTGGATTGCCCATTCTCCGGAGTTCCGGGAGGTTTGACAGTTGGCGATTACAATCTCGAAAGGTTAAATAGTTTGGGGATTAACACCAATGCTATATCTTCTGTACGTGTTCCGGAAGGATATGAAGTAATCCTTTATGATAATGATGATTTTACCGGCGACAGTGTTGTATTGACTTCTGATATAAACTGCCTGACAACTCTTAATTTTAATGATCGGGCTACTTCAATTAAAGTCAGACCGAAAGGGGAGACTAATCTTGCCGGTGTTTATTATTTGCAGAACAGAAATAGCGGCAAGTTTATGGATGTAACCGGAGGTATATCGGCTGTAAATGATGGTGCCAAAGTTCAACAATGGCCATTTACGAATGGACAGAAAAACCAACAATTCCAATTCATTCACCTGGGAAATGGTACCTATCAGATAGTTGCTCAACATAGTAATAAAAGCCTGGATATTGAAGGTATAAGCAAAGAAGATAATGCAGCCTTACACCAATGGACCTATGTAGGGGGAGCCAATCAGCAGTTCATTGTTGTGCCTGCCGGAGGTGGATATTTTAAACTCATAGCAAAACATAGTGGTAAAGTCATTGAAATAGCCGGAGGAAATACGGCTGATGGGGCATCTGTACAACAATTTACCAACAATGGCCAGTTATGGGGACAATGGAAGTTTATTCCGGTAATTACAGGAAATGGAAATGGATTAACTGGTAATTATTTCAACGGAATGAACTTTGAAACTCCTGTATATTCCCGTACGGATACCACCATCAACTTTAATTGGGGCAACGGATCTCCTCATGCGAGTGTGAATGCCGATAATTTTTCAGCGAGATGGACAGGGCAGATTCAACCCAGGTTTACGGATAATTATACTTTTTACATCAATAGCGATAACGGGCGAAGATTATGGATCAACGGCCAATTGGTAATTGATAAGTTTATTGATGATTGGGGAGTGGAATATTCGGGATCTATCAGTTTAGAAGCCGGCAAGAAATACGATATTGTGCTTGAGTATTTTGAAAACTATGGAGGTGCAGATTGCAAACTGGAATGGGTATCTTCTTTACAGGCGAGAGAAGTAGTGCCTAAAAGCCAGCTATATGCCAATCCATTGCCAGTGATATCCATAACTTCACCTATCGCCGGATCGTCTTTTATAGCTCCTGCCACTATTACTATTACCGCATCTGCTACAGACGATGGCTCAATCGCTCAGGTTCAATTCTTTAATGGAACTACACTCTTAGAAACTGATAATACAGCTCCATTCGAATATCAGTGGGAAAATCTAAATGCAGGAAATTATACAATTACTGCAATAGCCAAAGATAATATGGGCGGAATAAGTATCTCTAACCCGGTTAGTATTTTAATTAATGAAAATCAGCTTCCGGTAGTAACGATTACTTCACCTGCCAATAATGCAACCTTTGATGAACCGGCTAATATTACCATAGAAGCAACGGCAACCGATCCTGACGGAAGTATTGCACAGGTAGAGTTCTTTAATGGAAATATTTCTTTAGGTGTTGACAATACATCACCGTATAGCTTTAGC
>DATCKK010000540.1:0-9450 GCA_036562325.1 Cytophagaceae bacterium
GGTTAGTGGAGTATTAATATCCATTTATAAAATATTTTACATCATGAGCTTCTACAAAAGTTGGCGCTTCCAGTTTACCGATCACTTTATCTATTGCAGCTTTAGGGACTATATAGCTCATTATTTTATAAAAAAAACAAACCCGAATGCTAATCTGGCCTTTAATGTATAAAAGGATATAGAGTAACAGTATTCTTAAATTTCAGTTTCTGTTTTTAGGGCTTTTTCTTTATAATTTAATCAGCTTAATGGTACGTGTTCTATTTAAATAGGAGACTTTCATATAATATACTCCAGCCTTGAGATTTTGTCCTATATTTATTTCCTGGTTGGTAGAGTACTCATCAGAAGTAAGTATATGTTTACCATTGCTATTGAATACCTCTGTTTTTATAGGAACAGTGATAGATGATTGAATAATCACTGTACTATATTCTGTAAATGGATTAGGACGAATTACAACACTACTGAAATCAACCTTATCAAATTCAAACGTTGTTATAGTAGAAACGTTAACGTTAATGGAGCTGCTAACACTTCCGGCAGAATTAGTTTCTGTAAGTATGATAGCACCACCGGTAGTTCCTGCTATTACCGTAATAGAACTGTTGTCGGCATTGGAAGAAATGATTGTAAATCCGACAGGTAAAGTCCATGAATAAGTTGAACCGGATGGTGCAGGACTTACGGTGTAAGTAACGGTTTCTCCTGGTTGAACAGTTGTGTTTCCTGTGATACTTTTAGAAGTAGGAATACATAATCCATTGCTAATAGTAATATAATTTATTTTGGTGCCGGAAAGGACATCTAAACCTGTAAAGTTGTCAACGTATTGAAGTGTGACGGTTTTAGTGCCATCATTGTTATAGGTAACGTTATGAGGTCCATTGCCGGTGGCCGTGGCAGGAGAGGCTCCGCTGCCGAAATTCCATTTAACGACGGTTCCGGGCAATGTGGCATTGGTATAATTATAGAACGTAACGGTAGACCCTATACATGTTTTCGTCGGATATGCTCCGAAAGAAGCATTGGCTGATGAACAGTTAAATGAATTTCCGACAGTTACAGTTTTGCTTGAAGAATTTCCTGTACCACATGCATTGCGTGGTGTAACCTTGATACTAACGTTTTGATTTAGAAAATCTACTTTTATACTATTAGTGCCTTGCCCGCTCGATATGGTTGCTTTATCGGATGGACTTAGCTCCCATAAATAATCTGCAGCACCTGCTACTGTATTGACAGAAAATGTCTTGCTGTCATCGCCCGGACAAAAGCTTGATATTCCGGTAATTGTTCCTACATTTCCCGGTAAGCTACTTTCTTGCATTACAATACTATTAGAGGTGGCAGAACAACCATCGTTTATTATTACATAATAAGTACCTGCCTGAGTAATCGATAATGTATTGTTACCTGGTGAAGATACCCCCAGCGATTCATTATTTATGAACCATTCATACGTAGCTTCAGGTATATAGCTGGCGGTAATAGTTTCACTTTGTTCGTTACAGATAGTTGTTTTATTAGCACTTATGGTTGCTATAGGAAGAGATTTTTCAACAATCGTTAAAGTATTGGTAAGTCCGCTACAGCCCAAGTTTGAAATGGCTTCGGCATAATATTCTCCTCCTTCGTTTATATTCAATTGATTGGAGCTTACCGGACCATTTATTTTTACATTATTCTTATACCAATTGTATTGGGCACTATTTATAGTGCTAGCGGTTAACTGAACAGTACTACCTGTACAGAAAGTATTGTCAGAAGAAGATAAAGTAACAACCGGATTGCTTGCTGTTACAAGAGAAACCGTGTTGGAAATTTCATAACATCCATTCGGCAACGCTACTTTTACTTTATAAGAACCGGCTTCTGTTGCATTGTAAGTTGAGGTGGATATTCCATTTATTATTAGCTCATCTTTATACCACGTATATATTCCATCGATTTGATTATTAGCGGTAAGAGTTATACTTGTTACTTCGGGACAGAAAGCAGGTCTTGCTGTACTTAATGTGGCGGACGGACCTTCCAGTAGAGTAATGATAACATCAGATGATTTTGCCTTGCAACCGCTTGTATTGGTTACCCAAACAGCGTATGTTCCTGCTATTGGAGTTTTATAAGACATTTCGTTTTGAGAAGGAATAACGTTACCATTGCGAAGCCATTCCAATGTTTCTCCTGTATTTAAAGTAGTAGAAAGTAATACAGAATCTCCCGGGCAGATACTGTTTGTTGAGGCTGTAAGACTTGCATTAGGTGTGGTTCCTGTAGTAACTGTAAATGTAGTGGAGGTATCAGAACATCCGTTTGTATTTTCTGCTACCAGGGCAAAATCTCCGGTAGAAGTAGCATTAAACTGTGTATTGGAAGTGCTTAAGGAAGTTTGTGGTACATTATTCAATAGCCATTGATACTTTATGTCGGAAGTACCTGGAGAATTTAATACAACTGCAGTACCTGAGCAAATAACTGAACCATTGGAAGAGGTGATGGAAGCTGAAGGTTTATTATATACTGTTAAAGTTTGGGTAGGAGAGGCGGTACATCCGTTAGCATCTGTGTAAGTATAAGTGATGGTATGAGTCCCAGCACCTGCTATGGTAGGGTCAAATTTTCCTCCGCTAACTCCTATTCCGGAGTAAACCCCTCCGGTTGGAATACCTCCTGTAAGGGTGATAGGTGCATTATTGATACATAAGGTAGGTTGGGCTGATAAAGTTGCAACCGGTTTGGCAAATACGGTTATGTTTTGTTGAGCTGAAGCTGTGCATTGAAAATTGTTGGTATAAGTATATGTGATTTGAAAAGTTCCGTTACCAGAAACAGAAGAATTAAATTTATTGTCAGATACTCCTGTTCCGGAGTAAATGCCTCCGTTGGGTGAACCTCCGGTTAAGTCAAAACTCGGTGTGCCTTCGCATATATCGGCAAAATTGTTAAGGGAAACATTGGGTTTGGGGTTTACTGTAACAACAAGAGAGTCTTTCTGTATATTATTACAGGCATCGGCAATAGATACCACATACTTAGTGGTTACATCAGGAAAAAGCTGTGGATTTGAAGTATTTTCTCCGATGATGTTGGTGGTAGGTGACCAGCTATAGCTAACACCTCCTGGTATAACCGGATAAGCCGTTTCTCCTTGACAGATTGTTATATCCTGTAGTTTTACTACGTTCGTAGGAAAGGACTCTATACATACAATATGCTGATTATTGTATCCGCCTGTTGCGGCAGTAAATCCCCAGTATACGAATGGATCATTACTGAAAATGGTTTTTACGATATTGGCTGTATAAGATAATCTTTGTGCACCATCAAAATAAACTTTTAGAGTAGAGTCTGCTGCAGTCCATACAATACGAACAGGATGAAACTTACCATCTTTTATAGTAGCATTGTTGGCCAGTGCACTTACAGGACCTGCCAAATGGTTTGCACCTGTGTGTTCTACCCATCCGTTTTTCTCAATGGCAATATGGTCAACCCCAGGATCATAAGGGTTTTGGTAGGTATCAAATTCCACTACCAATGAAGGAGTAACACCGCCTACGCCAATTCCTCCTCCTCCTACACCGGAGCTGGTACATTCATTTTGAAAAGCAAAGGTGATACCATCGGCTCCTGCCGTATTGTTACCGAAGTAGAGATTAGCTGTGATGTCAAAGTCTTTTCTTAAATCGGCTTTTTTACGAAACCACATGCTGCCATACTCATTATTAGTAGCAGTAGTGAGTTGGTAACAGTGTTCTCCTGTAGTAGGAACAGCAAATGCATTTAATTGAAAAGGCTGCTGTGCGATAGAATTGTTTATTGTGCCAATCAGGGATAATAGAAACAAAAATATCCTGATTCCTTTAATGCTGTAAATTTCTTTTTTCATAAGAATAGGGGTTTAGTGTTCGACGATGATGGTTTTGAACATTCTAATCTGTAACCTGGTGATTGGGTACTAAAAACTCAATTAAGCTGATGTCTTAGACTGATATAAAAATGCGGTTTATATATAAGAATGTGTCAATCGAAACAATTAAAAAAAGCTATTGAAAAGGATAAAAAAACTACTTTTTTGTATATAAAACCTTTAATTTAAATCTATTATGGATTTTTTGACTATTTTTAATTCGTCAACAAAACACAATTTTGGGTGAAGCATTTTGTAGCACTTGGAATGGTATTTCTACCAAGTATTTCCCATTTCATTCTTTTCCTTTTTAGAAAAGAGTATATACATTTAAAATTATGTGCTGTTGGTTTTCTTTCAATGTTTATGCTTTTTATGAATGCCGCTCCTTTCTTTTCTATAAATATAGAGATATCGGTAGCATTGTTTTTTCTTCTCTCCATTTTATTATACCTCATATATTTTGAAGTAAATAAAGAAAATAGTTCGACGAAGTTATCCGAAAAATTCAGAATTAATGCCTTTAAAATTTATACCGTTTCAGTTTTATTAATGCTAATCGGATTAGCAGCTTTATCAAAGTTTATTACTTTATCTCTATCGGATTTTTTTTATTTCATTATTGGATTTTTAGGAATTCAGTTTGTTTTCTTTTGGAAATTAAAGCTTGAAGTAACAGGGAGTTTGTCATATCCAAACAGTATTGATGATAGGTTAGTGGTGAATTTAGATAAAGATGAGCTTGTTCTATTGTCCTTACTGGTAGAGGGGAAAACGGATAAAGAAATCAGTGAACTATTGTACCGCTCTCAGCCTGCTATCAAAAAGCAGCTCAGCAGCCTATATAAAAAAATTAGGGTTAAAAACAGAACAGAGGCAGCTGTTTATTATAACAGGGCTACCAAAAGAGATATGTAGAATTTAAATCGGATGAAATTTATATTCTTTTATTGTATTTTATTTTGTTCAACTTCATTGCTTGCTCATGAAATAAACATTGACGGCTCCTTTAGCCATCATAAAATCAGATTATCGGAAATTTATATATATGAAGACAGTACCAATCTTTACAATCCTACCCATTGGAATGAATTGATTGAAGATATTTATTTATATAAGCCTTACGATAAAAACATAAGACTAAGCCGTTCTACATGGTGGGGCAAAATAGCCATCAACAATGCCACTAACAACCAATTAAAGCTCTATTTATATACAGACTATACTCCATTAGAATATGTAAAACTTTATCAGCAAAATTTTAATAATCATTTAATCGAAGATAGTGTTGGATGTAAAATTTCCTTCAGCCAAAGGAAGGTATCAACTAATTTATTAGTATTTGAAGTATTTTGTAATCCCGGACTCAATTATTTGTTTTTAAAAGTTAAATCTCCTTATGTAAAGTTTCCTTTTATTTTGGGAACACAGGAGGAACTTATTCGAACTCAGCAAAATCAGACGATGTATTATAGTTGGGTAGTGGGGATAATCTTCGTTATTGCCTTAGCTACTTTAGTGGCATTTTTTTATTTCCGAAATGATTATTTTTACCTTAAATACTTTGTTTATTTGTGCATGTTGTTAATGCTCATTATCACATATGTAGGTTATGCATTTCAATTTTTTTGGCCTGAGTCAGAAATATGGAATTCAAAATCGTATATGATTTTTAGTTTATTAATGGCCTCTTTTCATTTATTGTTTGCTATTGATCTTTTAAAGTTAGAAAGATATTCATTGCTTCTTAAGAACATGATGGCATGGCTATCCTTCGCCTTTATGATAATTGCATGTTTGGTTGTTTTTTTAGATACCACAACATCTTTATGGATAACTTTGCCTGTGATGTTTGCTATGCTACCTGTTACGGTTATTATTATTTATTATCCGATTAAGGAAAAATCTTCGATAGCTTATTCTTATGCTTCAGGTTTTGCGGTTTTTTTATTACCTACTTCTCTAACTGTTTTTAAAGATACGGGAGTATTGTTTTTTAATGATGGAATAAATGTACACATTTTTACAGGAATGGTTATTGAAATCATATTCTTTACTATTGCCTTAGGTTTTAGAATAAAAGATAAGCTTGAAAAGATAAGCATTAATAATAGAGAATCCTGCGATAATAATGTCTGTAAGAATGAATATGTAGTGCTTGATATTTTAACTAAAAAGGAGAATGAAATATTTAATTATGCAGGACAACTGCTTAACGATGTTGAGATTGCAGAAAAAGCCGGAACTACCACCCACACGGTTCGGTATCATTTGAAAAATATATATGCCAAACTGGAGTTAAAGAATCGTATTATGCTTATTCAGAAATACGAAGAAGTGAAGAAAATGCAAAGGGGTGAGAGTAAAATGGAAGTTTAATAGAGGGATATTCTTAGTAAATAATTGAGATAAGCGTTGGTATAAAAAAAGAGCAGGGGAGAGCTGCTCTTTTTTATGTATTTTGATGAGTTTTATTTATTATAAAATTTATTGTTGTTTCATTGAGGGAAAAGTTAAGCAAAGTTATGTCGCAAGATTTTAAATAAAATTCTTTTGTAGTAGTTTGCTAAAGCCCTCTACTACTTTCCGATACAGAAACTACTTCCTTGTTGTGTGTCAGCGACTTACATAAATTGGGCAACAAATGAGTAACAAGAAACGCTCAGACAAGTGCAAGCAGGTAATAAGCAAGAGAAAGTCCAACGTGGCGTGCAGATTGATGGAAGAACGTGCTTTGATACTCTTTCCATGCTTTAAGTATACATCTGCTATGTGGCAAAGATACGTTCAGGTTTTGTAATTTCAATTCGGCAAACAAAAGCAAAGCAAGAACAGGGAGCGCAAAGAATCCGGAAATTATGGAAGCGTTTCGTCATACGATATTTTTGGTTTGATAAATCAGTATTCAAACTAAAAACTATCAACGATGGCAAAGCTTAAAAGTATTTTGAAGATAGAGGGAACGTTGGATGAACTTACCTTCTATAAAACCCAGGACGGTCACTTGGTAAGAACCAAGGGTGGCGTGTCCGGTGAAAGGATTGCGAATGATCCTAACTTCCAACGCACCCGTGAAAATGGAGCGGAGTTTGGAAGTTCGGCAAGTTCCGGGAAGCTGCTCCGAAATGCAGTGCGCAACCTGATGATGAACGCGTCCGACAATCGGGTTACAAGTCGTTTGACCCAGATCATGACGCAAATCAAAAATTATGATGTGGCCTCTCCAAGGGGTGAACGTACCGTTGCAGATGGTATCGCGGATCCTGCGGCCCTGGCTCTGTTAAAGAACTTTGATTTCAATAACAAAGCTGCTTTAAGTGGTGTCTTGTTTGCGCCCCTCAGCGTGAACACAGTTACTGGAGCAATCAGTATTCCGGCCTTTGTTCCACTGAATGACATTGCATATCCTTCGGGAGCAACGCATATCAGCTTTAAATCAGCATATGCGGTTGTAGACTTCGCCAATGCGACAAGTGCCATCGAGTATAGTCCGGTAACTAACTTGGCGATTGGTCCGGCCAACACTACGGTTACGCTTACTCCGGCAGCGGTTCCTGCAGGTACAGGTACTAAGTTCTATCTGCTCCTTATCGAGTTCTTCCAGGAAGTGAATGCTGTACAGTACCCATTGAAAAATGGTGCTTACAACGTGCTGAATATCGTTGATGCTGCATAATCGTTTAATCATCGATGCCAAAGCCTCACCAGTTACGGTGGGGCTTTTTTTTCAGCACTGCCTAAAAAGGCAATGCCGAAAGTTCGCGATGGCCGGATGAATAGCACCAGACATAGCAACCACAAGGTAGGCGGTATGCCCTGACGCCCTTTGCAGGTGAATGGGTAAAGGAGGCCTTGCGAATGTAACGGCTGAATGCATAGCGCGAAACCTGAATGTTGTTTGGCAATAGCTGCGGTGTGAAGGAGCAAATGCCTGAAAGGGTGCTTGAATTGATATGAGGATGTTTTTGCATAATTGAAATTTTTATGCGTCCACCAGCTGGCGGATTAAAAAACCAAAAGGAAACGGAATAAATGAAAGCTCGTGCGGTGGGTAGTGTTTATGCCGTAGTCTTTTGGTTTTTTAAAGGAGGTCAGCGCGGGGGCCGCTATGCTATCTTTGCATGGAAATTTTAATGAGGCGAAAACAACTGCTCAAAGCAGCAGAGACAACTGTTCCTTTCTTCCATCCAGCAATATTTTCAAAAGAGAAAAGAAAACAGAAAAAGAAAAAAGAAAGCTGTCGTTCCTGGCTGTGTAAGGCCGGGCTGTCAAGGTTTTTGCTAAAAAAATACTACCCGAACGCACACGAGAATATTAAGGATTGTGAGGGTGGAGATTTTTTTTGCAAAATTCATCTTGACCTTGATGGCCCGATGGTGCTGGCGTTGCGCGGGCACAGCCTAACTTTGCTTTCATTTTTTTATTTGTGTTATAAAATCCTGTCTCATACCCGTGGCATTTTCCTGCGGGAAGGACAAACCCAACGCAGGTTATACAGCCTTGAGCTAGCGTTGGGAAAGTGGCTGCAAATAGTGTAGCGAAGCGGAACGGTTTGCGGACACTGTGCTGCGAGCCGCCCGCGAGTGCAGGCACAGGTGGAAGCATGGGAGCATGAGGTACGAATGCGGATGCGACCTATGTTGAAAACACAAGGAGCTGGCGGAGTTTTTGTTTTTGTGTGTCCGGCTTTTGCTTTAGTCACGGTCGAGGGAGGAAAAGCAAATCGCGGTACAAAAACTGTGACAGCCCCGCAGCCTGTGACTGCCCGCAGGCGAGCAAAAAAACGGCAGCCGGTGGACTGACAAGCTTCTGAAGTAATGGAGCCTGCGTTGGCTCTGTGCGGTGATGGCGAATGAATGAAGAGGCTTGGCAGGACAAAGGAGGCTGCCATGAGTGGAAGCCCTGCAAATGCAAAAAGTGTGACAAGCTTGCGATAGCAACCCGTGTCTTGTCCTGAAATAGGTTTACACAAAATGTAAACTAAAAAATGGAAAGATACAAAAAACTTTACTCTAGTAAATGGCAAAATCAGTACACAGAAGAATTTAAGCGCCATGTTTGTAATGATTTTTTAACTGGAGAATTGACCCGTCGAGAAGTTGAAAAAAAATATAATTTAGGCAACTCTCGCCTTTCATTTTGGCTTAAAGAATTTGGATATGAAGTCAAAAAAACTTCCTTTGTAGTTTTTCCAACTATGGCTAATTCATTAAAGGAAGATATTAACCCGCACGACGATAAACCATCTAAAGAGCTTAAAAAGCAGCTTGAAGATGCTTTATTATTAGCAGAGTCCTATAAAAAGATGATTGAAATAGCTGAACAAGAGCTAAAAATCGACATCAGAAAAAAGTCCAATACCAAGTAATCCAGGAAATGAAAGACAACTATCGACACGTGGGTTTATCACGTCTTTGTCGATTACTTGGTGTAACGCGTCAAGCATATTACCAGCATTTTTGGCATCAATCTACAATTACCACTGAGCAGGAATTGGTTTTAAAAGAGATTCAAGGAATCAGGAAAAATCATAGATA
>DATCKK010000544.1:0-4643 GCA_036562325.1 Cytophagaceae bacterium
GGCCTGATGTTGGCAACCAAAATAGGAAATGACAGCCTTGTTTCAGATTGTGTAAGAAATTATTATTGGGGAATAGACAATGACTTAAAATCCGTTCGGGACATACGTTTTGTGCGAAACAGCATTAAAGACCAGGAAGTGCATAACTACCTGAATGATTCTGCAGCAGCTAACCCAATCGGTGTTTCCATACTACAAAAGTCGTATGCCTGGAAAGAGGCACCTAATGATAAGTTTGTAATTGTAGAATATCAGATCACCAACGACCGGACAGACACACTACATCAATTAAACGTAGGCCTATTTGCTGATTGGGACATTGTTACAGCCAATAATCAATATTACAATAGGGCAAAATTTGACACTACCATTAATTTAGGATATGTATACAATAATGATCCCAATAGTCTTTACGCCGGTATTGCCTTATTAACTGAAGACGCTCCTATCTGCTACTCCATGGACCATGCCAATTTTGTAAATAATATTAATCCTGTAGATAATGTAAATGGATTTTCTCATAAAGAAAAATATCAGGCACTAACAGGAGGCCTTGCAAAACTTGAAGCAGGCTTTTTAGCTAATGTCGATATATCTCAAATTGTTGGTTCTGAGTTGAAAAATATACTGCCCGGCGAAACCAGGACAGTTGCATTTGCCATTCTTGCAGGAGATGATTTCTATGATTTAAAGACCAGCACCATTGCAGCTCAAAACAAATTCAAATCCATTAAACAAGGGCCAACACCTTTGGTAAATACCATCATATATTGTCCGGGAGATACCTTGGATATAGAACTGGCTCCCACTAATGGTAATAATTTCAAATTCTATGGTGATCAAAGCTTAACCGATTTACTTCATACCGGAAGCAGCTATAATCTTTCCAATTTCACCCAGACAGATACTATCTATATAACAAATGCTGACTCATTATTTGAAAGTAATGCCGTAGTACAACTCATTCAACATTCAGATACTCCGTCTGCTGATTTTATCATTGCAGAAGACACATTAGTATTGGGAATAAACAGCACTGCCTATTTCTTTAATACAAGCCAGGGAGCAACTTCCTATGAGTGGGATTTCGGAGATGCTTCTACTTCTACCCTCACACATCCTTCATACAAGTATACTGAAGCCGGTAATTACACAGTCAGATTGATAGCAACAGACATTTATGGTTGCAAAGACACTACTTACAAAGAACTTGTTGTTGAAATCGTATCAGACTTAACAGAAGCAATAGCAGAGCATATACTTACCCAGCCTAATCCTGTTACTGATATTATGCATCTCTCATTACCTTCTATGGATGAACCGTTAACTTTAGTGATATACAATTACATGGGACAGGAAATCATTACCCCAATTCAAATTCCGGAAAGAGAAACACACTTCAGTATAGATTTGAGTTCCTTACCTCAAGGCATGTATACCCTAAAGCTTATCGGCAATTCAGGCCTGGTATCTAAAAAGATTATAAAACATTGATATTCTATATTTAATTACCTTCCGCCAAAAAAAGATTATTTATTTGTGATTCCCTTTCTTTTTAGGGAATCACAAATAACCCGAAAAAACATAAGTAATCAGATCATCAAACGATTCATGCATCTGAAACAGAACCATTCTGCATCAGATGTATTTTTCATATTAAAAATATTTTTAGTCGTAAGTGAACTTACTTATGTTTGTTTTATATTAAAGTTTCCAAATAATACCTACTGAGTTAATCAGAATTATGAAAGAGATACTTTGTGAAATCATCACAATCGGGGATGAAATTTTATATGGCCAGATTACAGACACGAACAGCCAATGGATGAGTGCAGAACTGGACAAACATGGTATTAAAACTATTAGAAAAACATCTATCGGAGATAATGAACTGCATATAATACAAGCCATAAAAGAAGCCGAGTCAAGAGCCGATATAATACTTATCACAGGTGGCCTGGGCCCTACCAATGATGATGTTACCAAAAAGACAATAGCAGAATATTATGGAGTACCCCTGGTATTGAATCAGGAAGCCTTACAAGATGTAACCGTTTTTTTTGCCATGAGAGGCAAAGAGTTGACAGAGATCAACCGGCAACAGGCCTACTTACCTGCCAATGCTGTTTTTTTAAGCAACAAAAATGGAACTGCTCCCGGAATGTGGATCGAAAACGAAAGATGTATATTGGTATCAATGCCCGGAGTACCTCATGAAATGAAAGGACTGATGGAAGAAGAGGTTATACCAAGGCTGAAGAAAAAATTCACATTACCTGTTATCTACCATAAATTCATTAAAACTATAGGCATAGGCGAATCTTATCTTGCAGAAAAAATTGCAGATTGGGAAAACCAGCTTCCATCCAATACGAAACTTGCCTACCTGCCTTCTTTTGGCGAAGTAACACTTCGGCTTTCGACATTTGGGCAGGACTTAAATACATTGAAAGAATCTACCCAAAAAGAAATAGAAAAAATCCAGGCCATTATACCGGAACACATCTATGGTTACGATGATGATACCATAGAACAGGTGATAGCCCAACTACTGACAGAAAGAAAATTAACAATTGCCACTGCTGAAAGTTGTACCGGAGGATTTGTAGCTCATAGACTTACCAGTGTTGCCGGAAGTTCCTGCTATTTCTGGGGTTCGGTAATAGCTTACCATAATTCCATTAAAATGAATATCTTAGGTGTACAGGAAGAAACCCTGCGCACCTGCGGAGCCGTAAGTGAAGAAACTGTCAAAGAAATGGCTGAAGGAGTTAGAAAATTATATAAAACCGACATAGGCATATCTACCAGCGGAATAGCAGGCCCCGGTGGCGGTACGACAGAAAAGCCTGTAGGGACTATATGGATCGCATATTCGGATAAGGAAAAAACGGTAACCCGAAAATTATCGTTAGGTAATGTAAGAGATTACAACATCCGGTATACCGGATATGCATTGTTAAACTTGTTAAGGCAAACTTTAACAAAAAACAGTTGAGATAACCCCCAAATATATTAATTTTGAGAGATTAAGATATAGAGATCTAAATCTCGCTGTTTCGGACAGTTACTAATATTGAATAAAAAACTGATTATAAATACATAAACAATGGCATTAGTTGAAATGGTCATGCCCAAAATGGGTGAAAGTATCATGGAAGGTACTATTCTAAACTGGCTGAAAAATGTCGGAGATCGGATAGAACAGGATGAGTCTGTACTGGAAGTAGCTACAGATAAAGTAGATACTGAAGTACCGGCTACCCATGCAGGAATCTTAAAGGAAATACTTGCCCAAAAAGGGGAAGTGGTACCTGTAGGTAAAGCTATTGCTATTATTAGTACAGACGGAGATGATGATATTCAGCCTTCTCCGGTAAAAGAAGTAGTTAAAGAAAATATTTCCTCTGAAATAACGACGATCAAAGAAACAACCTCTGTTGTTTCCGAAAAACCAGCTACCCTGGAAACTCCTGCCTCCGGAAGGTTCTATTCTCCTCTGGTGTTAAATATTGCCAGACAGGAAAATATTTCCATGCAGGAATTGGAAAAAGTTCCGGGAACAGGTAAAGAAGGCCGTGTAACTAAAAATGATATACTAGCCTACGTAGAAAAACGAAAGAATCTTCCTAATGGAAAATCAGACGGAACACTGACTGAAAAAGCAGCAGAATCCCCTAAACCTACGGAATCTGTACAGGTAAAACCTGCCAAATCTTTCAGTGGCGAGGTAGAAATCATAGAAATGGACCGCATGCGTAAGATGATCGCTGAGCGGATGGTAGATTCCAAACGTATTTCTCCTCATGTAACATCATTTGTTGAAGCCGATGTTACCAATATCGTTTATTGGAGAAATCGAATGAAAAATGAGTTCATGGAAAAAGAAGGAGCTGCTTTAACCTATACTCCTATTTTCATTGAAGCAGTAGTAAAAGCATTAAAAGATTATCCAATGGTTAACGTCTCCGTGGATGGAGATAAAATTATTGCCAAAAAATACATCAACATAGGAATGGCGGTTGCCCTGCCAACAGGAAACCTAATTGTCCCTGTAATTAAAAATGCAGATCAATACAACATAGTAGGGCTGACCAAAAAAGTAAACGATCTGGCTAAGAGAGCACGGGCCAACAAACTTACCCCGGATGAATTAGCCGATGGTACTTATACCGTTTCCAATGTAGGCTCATTCGGAAATGTTATGGGTACTCCTATCATAATGCAACCACAAGTTGGTATTCTTGCCCTTGGTGCCGTTATCAAAAAACCGGCAGTTATAGAAACACCTATGGGCGATACCATTGGCATAAGACACATGATGTTCTTGTCGCACTCATACGACCATAGGGTAATAGATGGCTCTTTAGGTGGTATGTTCGTACGAAGAGTAGCAGACTACCTGGAAAACTTTGACATAAATCGAAAAATGATTTAAACAGGTATAAATGATAAACTATCAGTAATCTGTACAAAACATTGAAGAGTTAAAGCTTTACCTGATTAAATAAAAGGACCAAACATAAAAACTCTGTTTGGTTTTTTTATTATTCATAAAGCAATATTATTAAAAGCGGATTAATAGAGATTTAACTGATTAAAATACATACGTTGATTCTGTTAAATAAATTCTAACCCTAACT
>DATCKK010000547.1:0-5493 GCA_036562325.1 Cytophagaceae bacterium
GCCGTAGAATCCTTATCTAGCAAGGATTATGCATTTAAAATTAAAGTTTGCAGAAAAGAAGCCAAGGAGGCTATTTATTGGCTGGATTCACTACTGGTTGAAGACATAGAACTAGAAAAAGAGAAAGAATTACTAAGGAAAGAAGCCCTGGAACTTATGAAAATCTTTGGTTCTATTGTAACCAAGTTGAATAAGTTTCAGGGCTGATTTATTTGTTTTTAGATTTTAGAAATTAGAGTTTATATTTTATTATGAAAAAAATTAAAGTAGGTATCGTTGGTGGAGCTGGTTATACCGGTGGTGAATTATTAAGAATATTGGTTTTTCATCCGAATACTGAAATTGTATTTGTTCATAGTAACAGCAATGCAGGCAACCCTGTACATGCTGTTCATACCGATTTGTTAGGCTCAACCGATCTTGTTTTTACTGATAAATTAAGCAATGATGTTGATGTAATGTTCTTATGCGTAGGGCATGGCGATGCTGCAAAATTTCTCGCAGCAAATCCTATTCCTTCCAACATTAAAATCATAGACCTTAGCCAGGATTTCCGTCTGACAAAAGAAGGAAATAATTTTGTATACGGTTTACCCGAATTACAAAGAGATAAAATCAGAGAAGCACAAAACATCGCCAACCCAGGCTGTTTTGCCACTTGTATCGAATTAGGCTTACTTCCTTTAGCATCCAAAGGATTAATTAAAGACGAGATACATATTTCGGCCATTACCGGATCGACCGGAGCAGGACAAAGCCTCTCTCCTACCTCGCATTTTAGCTGGAGAAACAACAATATCTCTATATACAAAGCTTTTACGCATCAGCATTTAAAAGAGATAGGACAAACATTAAGAACCTTACAACCGGGAATGGATAAAGAAATCAACTTCATTCCTTATAGAGGGGATTTTACAAGAGGTATCTTTGCCAGCCTTTATACCAAAGTCGATATTTCCATTGACGAGGCTAATAATTTATACAACGAATATTATAAGTCGCACCCATTCACTCATGTCAGCAAAACCAATCCTGACCTGAAACAAGTGGTGAACACTAATAAAGGAATTATATATCTGGAAAAACATGGCAATAATCTTTTAATTGTAAGCATGATCGATAACCTTCTAAAAGGTGCATCAGGACAGGCTGTTCAAAATATGAACTTATTGTTTGGATTGGAGGAAACAGCAGGACTTAATTTGAAAGCGGCCAACTTTTAAAAGTTGTAGGTAGTAAGTAATAAGTTGTAAGTAAATGCAGAACTATCGGGATCTTAAGGTTTGGGAGAAGTCTCATAAATTAACTTTGGAGGTTTATAAGATTACAAAAGCTTTCCCAAGTTCTGAAACTTACGGTTTAACAAGTCAGCTTAGAAGAAGTGTTTCTTCAATACCTACAAATATTGCAGAGGGATGCGGTAGACATACAGCACTCGATTTTGCTAACTTTCTTCAAAACTCATTAGGTTCAGCAAACGAAGTAGATTATCTTCTTTTGCTGTCTAAAGATTTAGAATATTTGGATGCAACTAAATTTATTGAACTAGAAACAAAAATCAACGAAATAAGAGCAATGCTTATCGCATTGATAAAAAAAGTAAGAGGAGTACAAGCCACTTATAACCTTTAACTTAAAACTTATAACCTAAAATGAATTTATTTGACGTTTACCCTCTCTTTGACATTGAGCCAGTGAAGGCTCAGGGCATTACTTTGTGGGATAAGAATGGTGTTAAATACCTTGATCTTTATGGCGGTCATGCGGTTATTTCCATCGGACATACTCACCCACATTATGTAAAAACGATTACTGAGCAATTAAACAAAATTGCATTCTATTCCAACTCAGTAATTATTTCTGCTCAAAGGGAACTGGCGGATAAACTGGGTAAACTATCCGGATATGAAGATTACAATTTGTTCCTGGTCAACTCAGGTGCAGAAGCAAACGAGAATGCTTTAAAACTAGCTTCATTCCATACCGGCCGAAAAAAGATCATTGCTTTCAGCAAAGGCTTTCATGGACGTACATCTCTTGCTGTAGCTGCTACTGACGGAGCTTCCATGCAGGCACCAGTAAATAAAACAGACAATATCATTTTACTTCCATTCAATGACGAAGCTGCTTTTGAAAAAGCAATGAACGATGAAATCGCAGCAGTAATTATTGAAGGTATACAAGGTGTGGGTGGAGTACAAATCCCAACCGAATCGTTCCTGAAGAAAATTGAGTCACTATGCAAAAAACATAACTCAGTTTTAATACTTGATGAAGTTCAATCTGGTTATGGAAGAAGTGGTAAGTTCTTTGCACACCAGCATTATAACGTAAAACCGGATTTGATCTCCGTAGCCAAAGGTATGGGCAATGGATTTCCAATAGCAGGTGTATTGATTGCCCCACACTTTAAAGCAGTACATGGTATGTTGGGAACAACCTTTGGAGGTAATCATCTTGCCTGCGCTGCCGGAATTGCGGTTCTTGATGTTATTAAAGAAGAAAACCTTCTACAAAACTCCCTGGATCTCGGAAATTACATCATGCAGCAGGCCAAAACAATACCAGGTGTCCGAGAAGTAAGAGGCTTGGGGCTAATGATTGGTATTGAGCTAGAGATGCCTTGTGCACCGGTAAGAAACGATTTATTAAAAGAACATAAAATATTTACAGGTTCTTCATCAGACAAAAACACAATAAGAATACTGCCTGCTTTAAACATTAAGAAAGAAGAAGCAGACGAGTTTTTAAATGCATTTAAATCAGTATTATCTAAAACGTTAGTTAAGTAAATGAGACATTTTACATCAGTTAAGGATGTTGAAAATGTACCCGCTATGGTGCGGGAGGCATTAAATTTTAAAAAAGATCCATTTCCATTTTCCGGATTAGGAAAAAACAAAACAATGGGCATTATCTTTCTTAATCCTAGCTTGAGGACAAGGCTTAGTACTCAAAAAGCCGCTCAGACGTTAGGAATGAATGTTATGGTCATGAATTTTGACAAAGAAGGGTGGGCGCTTGAGACGGAAGATGGTACTATTATGAATGGTACTTCCGCAGAGCACATTAAAGAAGGTGCTGCCGTAGTGGGACAGTATTGCGATATTATCGGAATCAGGTCCTTTGCCAAACTGGAATATGCAGAAGATGATTATGCTGATGTAATTTTAAATAAGTTCATACAATATTCTGGAGTACCTGTTGTAAGTTTAGAGTCCAGCGTATTACATCCATTACAGTCGTTAACGGATTTAGTGACGATACATGAATTTAAAAAGAAAGAGCGGCCCAAAGTGGTACTAACATGGTTACCTCATTTTAAACCATTGCCACAGGCTGTTGCTAACTCTTTTGCCGAATGGATGAACCACCCGGATGCTAATGTAGACTTTGTAATCACTCATCCGGAAGGATATGAATTGGCTCCGGAATACAGAGGCAATGCTAAAATTATTTATGATCAGAACGAGGCTCTTAAAGGAGCTGACTTTGTATATGGTAAGAACTGGTCTTCCTATGAACAATATGGAAAGATTCTTACACATGATCCAAGCTGGAGAATTACCAAAGAGAAAATGAATTTAACCAATAACGGCAAATTTATGCACTGCCTGCCATTACGAAGAAATCTTAAAGTAACTGATGAGGTATTGGATAGTCCCAGTTCAATCCATATAACTCAAGCGGGAAATCGTCTTATTGCAGCTCAGGCAGTGCTAAAGAAGATATTGGAAGACAATTTTTAAAAGTTGGAAGTGGTAAGTTGTAAGTAAACTAAACAACTTACCGGTACTCACAACTTATTACTTAAAACTTATAACTTAAAACTCGAAATGGAGCGTTTATTTGTTGTAAAAATTGGTGGAAACGTTATTGATGACGAAAATAAGCTTTCACAATTTTTAAAAGACTTTGCTCAGATAAAAGAGAATAAAATCCTTATTCACGGAGGTGGTAAAGTTGCCACTGAAATCAGTAAAGGATTAGGCATAGAGGCACAAATGGTAGATGGCCGAAGGATTACCGATGCGGAAACTTTAAAGATAGTTACCATGGTTTATGGCGGGCTAATCAATAAAAAGATTGTAAGCAGGTTGTTGGCCAACGGTAACAATGCCATCGGGCTTACAGGTGCAGATGCCAGTATTATCAAGGCAAAGAAACGACCAGTTAAAAACGGCATTGACTATGGATTTGTAGGTGATGTAGAAAAGGTAGATTATAAAACAATATCTAATTTTATCGGGCAACAATTAACTCCGGTTATCGCTCCTCTCACCCACGATGGTGAAGGCAATATGCTTAATACCAATGCCGATACAATAGCATCTACCGTAGCCGTTGCCTTATCAGGAATATATGAGGTAAACCTTATCTATTGTTTCGAATTGAATGGCGTTCTGAGAGATATCAATGATAAAGAATCTGTAATCAATGATATTGATTTTGACAATTATCTTAAGCTAAAAGAAGAAGGGGTAATTGCTAAAGGAATGATCCCTAAAATGGATAATTCATTTGACGCCATACAGGCCGGAGTAAATTCGGTTATCATCTGCCATGCAGATCATTTAGTTTCTATTATCAACAACAATGAAAGGAAAGGCACAAAGCTTTCCTTAAAATAAACTTTTATGGATACGAGTAAATTAAAAAAGGATGCAATTGAGCTCTTGAAAGGGCTTATCCGCATTGAGTCTTTCAGCAAACAGGAAGACAAAACCGCTGAGTTGATTAACCAGTTTTTTGTGGACAAAGGAGTTCCCACACACAGAAAACTAAACAATGTTTGGGCATTCAATAAATATTACGATCCGAAAAAACCGACAATACTATTAAACTCTCATCACGACACCGTAAGGCCAAATGCCGGTTACACCAATGACCCATTCGATCCTATTGTCAAAGATGGTAAGTTATATGGCCTGGGCAGTAATGATGCGGGAGGTTGTTTAGTATCTCTTATCGCAACTTTCTTATATTTCTATAATAAAGAAAACCTGAAATACAACTTCGTAATGGCAGCAACAGCCGAAGAAGAAATTTCAGGATTAAATGGGCTGGAATGCATCGTTCCTGACCTTGGTGAGCTTGAGTTTGCCATTGTGGGTGAGCCTACGCAAATGGACCTGGCAATCGCAGAAAAAGGACTTATGGTATTGGATTGCGTTGCAAGAGGAAAAGCAGGACATGCGGCAAGAGAAGAAGGTGAAAATGCTATTTACAAAGCATTGAAAGATATTCAATGGCTAACTTCTTATAAGTTTGAAAAAGTATCTCCGATGCTTGGGCCAATGAAAATGTCCGTAACTGTTATTCACGCCGGCTCCGAACACAACGTAGTACCTGATACTTGTAAATTTGTGGTGGATGTACGTATTACGGAAATGTATAAAAACGAAGATGTACTTAAAATTATTGAAGACAATATAACTTCGGAAGTATATCCTCGATCAGTAAGGTTAAAGCCTTCTCATATTGATCCTAACC
>DATCKK010000556.1:0-5338 GCA_036562325.1 Cytophagaceae bacterium
GGTTAGCAGCAATATCTTCCAGGGTATAATTAAAGTCATAATCGATACCGAAAAACTGTTTGATAACAAGTTGCTCGCGTTCATTCAACCTGGATAACAACCTTTTTAACTCTACCTTCAATGATCCTTTTGTAACAAGGGCCGTATCTGCATATTCAGACTCAGGATCTTTTATTATATCCAACAATGAACTTCCATCATCATCATCAAAAGGTGCATCCAGCGAAGTTTGCCTAATGGAAGCAGCTTGTGCATTATTTACAGATTCGACAGATACTCCCATAAACTCCGCAAGCTCTTCTGCGGTTGGCTCCCGTTCTACAATCTGTTCAATTACCGAAGTAGCATTATTGATCTTCATTAACTCATTCGTCTTGTTGTAAGGTATCCTTACAAGCCTTGAATGCTCTGCCAATGCTTGCATTATAGATTGCCTGATCCACCATACAGCATAAGAGATGAATTTAAAACCTCTTGTTTCATCATACATTTTGGCAGCTTTTATCAGGCCAAGATTTCCTTCATTAATCAGGTCACTTAGTGGTAATTTACCATATTGATACTGCTTGGCTACAGAAACAACAAAGCGCAGGTTAGCACGAACCAGCTTATGTAAAGCTTGCTCATCCCCCTCTCTGATCCTTTTTGCCAGGTCAACTTCTTCATCCGCACTTAAAAGCTGTTCTTTTGACACTTCATTAAAGTATTTCTCTACAGATGTACTATCCCTGTTTGTTAAAGTGTAAGTAATTTTTAACTGTCTCATATATTTCTCCTGATCTGATCGCTTTCCTGAACTTTCCCCACCCTAAGGATAACAATGACACATATTATGAATAGTCAACCCGATGGATATAAGGAAGTGCAAGATTCTTTATAAAAATCTTTATGCTATAAGGTTCATTTTCTTGATTAAATTATATAGTAAGATCTTACTACTTATGAAATACAGCAGATAGTAAAAAAAAGTTCATATTCAAAAACAATTAGCAACTAATTTAAAAATATTTCCTAATCCTTTATAAATGAAAAAGGTACGTTTAGGTACCTTTTTCATTTTATACATTCTCTTCATCGCTATTAGCTCCGGTCGGATAAGCTACATTGGGATAATATGAATAGTTTGGATTGGAATTTGGATTAGGATCGTTCTGATCTTCCTCTTCCAAATATTCATACCCCGGTGGTTCAGGAATAAATGGCTTTTGCCCCTGATTTTCCCATGCTCCCTTATCGCTGCTGTTCTTTATACCGGCATTATCCGACACGTTCTCTTCAGCCTGCTCCTTTCTATCCAATGGATTCATTACTTGTGGTGGAGAAGGAGTAACTATATCAGGTGCATCATTAGCACTTACTCCTTTTTTTTGATTTGGCTGATCTTGTGACTCAGCATTCCCTTTTGCTCTATTGTCTTTATTTGCTTGCTCCATACCCAACTACCCTTTAATGAATAACTTAATTGAAGAAATAATAGTTGAGTAAACGCAATAATACTTAAGTTGAATATCGGTATAAGCTAAATAGTTAATAACACTAGTTCAGGCTCCTTAAAAAGTAGGATTCGGATAAAGTTAAAAAATAAAAAATAGTAAAGACTTTACGAAGATTTTAGTCCTAACTCAATAAATACTCGCAATGCTTCTTTAATTACTTTGTCAATTTCTTCTTTATCCGAATGAATGTTGATAGAATAAAGAAGATTTTCAAGAAAACCGATCTCTTTTATATTGGCCGGATCTACACGAAATTCATCTATTACTTTATTAATAGCATCTTCTACATTGGAAGTAATATTGAGACATTTTAAATCTATCTGATGCTTAAGTTCGTACTTATTGCCCAAACCTTCTTCCAAATCCGTTATCAGACGTTCCAATTCCTGATACTCGGCCAATCCCTTGTCTACTTCTATTTTGGCTCCATTTACACTGTCAGCCATTTTTAGTAATATCTCGTATTGTTTGGCACTCATCGCACTATTATTGATTTAAAATATAAAAATCTCCCCATTTGCTAAATACAATGTTAATGGTTTTTTCCACTTATTCACCATACTGTCCATAAAATTATTAAACCTCATGGGTAGGCTTGGCTACAGCTTCTTTTTTTGGGAATATAACAGATAAAACCACTGAAAGAGTTAAAATGGAAGCAACCGTCAATAGAGCATATAAAGTATCGATATGATAATAATGAGACATCAACAATTTTGCTCCAATAAACACCAGAATAACAGACAGGCCGTAATTCAGATAATGAAACAAATTCATAATTCCTGCAAGTGCAAAATAGAGCGACCGAAGTCCGAGGAGGGCAAAAACATTGGAAGTATAAACAATAAATGCATCGTCGGTAACCGCAAGGATGGCAGGGATAGAATCCGTAGCAAATACGACATCGGTAGTTTCGACCACTACTACCACTACAAACAATGGAGTGGCATATAATACATTATTAAACCGCACAAAAAACTTATCTCCATGATAAGTTTTCGTAACCCGAAAAAACTTATTAACCAACTTTATAACCGGATTTTTTTCCGGGTTCATTTCCTCTTTTTTAGGGATTATCATTTTCACCCCTATTATTATTAAGAAGGCTCCAAGTATGTATATTACCCAATGGAACTGCTGAATAATGGACACTCCGGCTATTATAAATATCGCACGGAAGACCAGAGCTCCGATAATTCCCCAAAATAAAACCTTTCTCTGACTTTCAGCCGGCACTCTGAAATAAGAGAAAATCATCATGAAGACAAAAAGGTTATCGACACTGAGTGATTCTTCTATCAGATATCCTGTAAGGAACTCCAGGGCAGATTCTTTTCCGTAATAATAATAGACACCTACATTAAAAACAGCCGCCAGACCAATCCAAAAGGCACTTGTCCAAAGTGCCTCTTTTACTTTTACTTCTTTTGATTTCCTGTTAAATACTGACAGATCAAGTATTAGCAATAGCAGAATCACCGCATTGAATATGATCCAAAATGTCAGGCTGCCTTTCATAAATGTTATTAATATTTCTTACCTTCTGACCTTAAATAGTTTGGATACTACTTTAGCTTCCTCTTCTTCTTGCACAACCAGTTCTTTTACGTCCGCTTCTTTCACATCTACTTCTTCCACCGCTAATTCTTCTCTTTCTTCTACTTCCTCATTAACAGTACTTTTTTTATCCACAAAGGTCAAAAGTAATGATGGCAACACGATCAGGTTGGTAAGCATTGCAAAGAATAAAGTGATAGAAGTCAGTACTCCTAAAGCAATTGTACCTCCGAATTCAGACCAGGCGAAAATAACAAATCCGCTGAACAAAACAAGGGATGTATAAATCATACTTACCCCGGCTTCCTGCAAACTTTTCAATACTGCCTGAAAAACATTGCCTCCACCATTCATCATTTCCTGCTTATACCTGCTCAAATAATGTATAGTGCTATCTATGGATATACCAAACGAAATACTGAAAATAAGAGCCGTACTAGGCTTAAGAGGAATATTAAATATTCCCATAATTCCTGCGGTTATCAATATCGGAATGATATTTGGCACCAAGGATATAATAATCATCTTAATATTGGTGAACAGCATCGCCATCATGAGGGATATCAATATGAAGGCGACAATCAAACTGCCGGTAAGGTCATTGATCAGATATTGGTTCCCTTTAAGGAATATAAGGGTGGTACCGGTAAGTTTTGCTTCAAATCCACTTTCTCCAAATATTTCTTTCGCTTTAGACTCGATTTTATCTCTTACCAACTCATTAATCTGATGCGTACCTATATCTGCCACTTTACAGGAAAAACGTACATAACGGCCTGTACTATCCACAAATGATTTCATCAGCCCCGAATCATCGGCGCTTTTGCCCATATAACTGAGTATAAAGGGAGCTTCTCTTTTACTAGGCAGACGGTATTCATTCGGATTGCCATTATAAAAAGCCTGTGTGGAAGCTTTTATCACATTTAATACTGAAATAGGAGACGATACATATTCCTGTTGTTTTAGGTAAGCTTCAAATTCGTCCAGCTTCTCCAGGTTTTTCAGATTTTTTACGGCATTAGGCTTCCCCAGGTCCACCACCACTTCCAATGGCATCACTCCGGTAAAATGCTTTTCAAGAAAGGCCAGATCAGTTTTCACATTGCTTCTTTCCGGTAAATCATCTACCATGTAAGAGAGCGCCTGAATGCGATAAATGCCATAGAAAGAAACCACCAGCATAACTCCGGTAATAAAGTAGATAGCCGGACGATGGCTTATTACCAGCTTCTCCAATAGCTGATTAATCTTACGCAGGAAATTAAGGTCTAAATGCTTTAACTGCTTTTTGTTCGGTGCAGGCAAATAAAACAATAAGGATGGCACTACTACCAAAGTAATCAGGAAGGTGGCAAGGCTGATAATACCTGCAACCATACCAAACTCCTTGATAATATTAACATCGGTAAACAACAACACAAAGAAACCTACAGCAGTGTTGGCATTGGTCATAAAAGTCAGGAAGCCGATCTTTTGTATGATACGACTGATAGACTTGATTTTATTTCCATGCTTTTTATATTCCTGATGGTACCTGTTAAACATGTAGATACAATTAGGAATACTTATCACCACTATCAATGCGGGCAATATCCCCGTCAATAGGTTCATTTTATATCCAAACAGTACTATGGTACCCATGGTAAGGATAACCGTAATGGCAATTACCAAAAAGGTAAACAATACCGCATGGAACGACCTGAAAAATACGAATAATATAAGAGAGGTAACTACAGCGGCCAGTACCAGGAACAAATTGAACTCAGCTTTCACTTTGCTTACCATAATCGCCCTTACATAGGGCAGTCCTGCATAATGTGAAGTCAACTCGGTTTTTTGAGCAAAACTTTCTGATAGGCCCATGATCTTGTCTACTACCTCCGTTCTTTTAGCAGAATTGAGATAGTTTTTATCCATGGCAATAGCTATCAAAGTAGCTTTGGTTTCGTCATTATAAAGAAGCCCTTCATAAAACCGGGTGTTTTTCGCATCCTCAATAACTTTTTGTACATCAGCATCCGTCTTTACTATATCAGGAATCAACGGAGCTAACTTAAACTTTTTGTTTACGGTATCCTTTTCAAGGATCTGAAGAGTTGGAAGAGATATTACACTATTAACCCCCTCTATCTTCGATAAATCATGAGCCAGCTTCTGAAACTCTCCGAACTTGGCGGCGGTAAATAGTGAAGAATCCTGGTAGCCAATCACCAGCATATTACCATCTTCGCCAAATGTTTTATTAAATTCTTTAAAATAAATAAGATCATCATCGGTTTCCG
>DATCKK010000557.1:0-8982 GCA_036562325.1 Cytophagaceae bacterium
TCAAATATAAATTAAATAAACAAACAATATACGTTTAAATCCTGAAATAAAAACAAAATACCTCAAAAATGTTCTAAAAACTCTCTGAATTGCTTGTAAATAACTAGGGATCAGCCAAACGATGTAAAGATGTGAGCAGGAGGAGTGAGTTAGTGCCGAATGTATTCAAAAAATAAAGCAGGGAAAATTTATACGGCCCTTCCTACTATATCATCGCCATATCTGTTTCTTAGCTTGTCTATTGACTGTGTGAGAGCAATCTTTTTGACAGGGTTGTCAAAGATGCTGATCTGGTAGTTGCCTTTGATAAGATTGGTGAATTTGACTCCAATCAGCCTGATTAACATTCTTTGCCGGTAAAGCTTTGTGAAAAGCTCTTTTGCTGTTTCTATCAGAATATCGTCTGCTGAAGTGTAGGGTATGGTTGCCTGTATTGTTTTAGTTTCAAAGTTGGAATATTTGATTTTGATCGCTACACAGCCCGTCAGCCATGCATCTTTTCTAAGCTCAAAGGCTAGTCCTTCTGCCATTTTGATAATTTTGGATTGTACCATCTTTATATCCATGCTGTCTTGTTCAAAGGTTGTTTCATTGGATATAGATTTTCTTTCTGAAAAAGGAATAACAGGGGAGTCGTCTATGCCATTAGCTCGTTCCCATATTTCAATTCCGTTTTTACCAAAGATGGACTGCAAAACACTTACAGGTGTTTCAGCTAAAGTTGCAATCCGGGAAATGCCTAAACTGGTTAAGTAACTTTCTGTTTGTGGCCCAATACCAGGTATTTTTCTTACCGGTAGTGGATTTAAGAAAGATTTTTCAGAACCAAAGGGAATATGCTTTTCTCCATTGGGTTTTGCTTCTCCTGTTCCAATCTTAGAAACGGTTTTATTAGGTGAAAGGGCGAAAGATATTGGCAGTCCCGTTTCTTTCATGATAAACTGCTTCAATTCGCTTGTCCATTTATAGCAACCAAAGAATTTATCCATGCCGGATACATCCAGGTAGAATTCATCGATGGAAGCTTTTTCATACAGTGGAGATTTATCTTTTATTATTTCAGTTACCAGATTGGAATACCGGCTATATTTTTCCATGTTGCCTTGCAGCCAGATCGCATGAGGGCATAACTTACGTGCTGTCTTACTCGGCATTGCTGAATGTATACCGAATTTCCGTGCTTCATAACTACAACTTGCAACAACTCCTCTATCGCCCGCCCCACCGATAATCAGTGGCTTCCCTTTCAGTTCTGAACGTTCAAGACATTCAACTGAAACATAGAATGAATCCAGATCCATGTGAACAATATTTCTATTAGGATCATTGATCTTCATTATCTTCTCCTTTTCATTTAATTAATCAATCAATATAAATATACCGGCAAGCCGCTAAATTTATTAGGTTATTTCGGTAAAAAAAGTACGTGATTTAGATAACGCGCTGAAAGATAGGGTGAGTTATAGAGAAAAATAATTTTTCTCTGTGGCATTTGTTTAATCATTTTTTTAAGTTTTGACAATTCAACACCATTGATTTTTATAACTGCCAAAACAAATAGTACTTTAAGAATGATGATTATAATTATGGTTAATTTATATAATAACTCCTAGTTATGGTTAACTAATCAGCAACAGATCTGGTATAAAAAGAATCTACAAACAACAGTATTAAAATCTAATACTGTTGTTTGTACAGGTTTAGATTTATTGTTTCGGATATTTAAAATCCCGAATAAGCCAATATTTTTTTATCAATTTTGTCATCTCACTACTCTCAATTTTTTCAACAGTTGTATTACTATGAGAGAGAGGAAGCTGAATCCGAAAGGCAGAAGCCAATACTCAGGCTCCATTAATTGTATGGATAATACCTCCCGGATTGGTTTGATTAAATAAGCTAAAAATATAATGGCTAATGTTGCAAGAATAGCAAGCCATACATATTTGTTTTTGATTACTTCATTGTTGAGGAAGCCAGCACCTGAAGATGCCATGTTAAAAACATGTACCAGTTGTGAGAACATAAGTGTAAAAAACAAAATATTGTTGTGATACATCTCATTTAGTTCTACACCAAGAAGAGCGAAATATTTATCTGAAGATACGGAAAGCAGTACACATACTGTTATTACTATGGAATAAGTAGAGATAGCAATCCATTGATTTTTGGTGATAATGGCTCTGCCCGGATCCCGTGGTGTTCTTTGCATGATCTGTTTGTTTCCGCTGGTTACACCCAACGCCAATGCCGGTAATACATCGGTTACCAGATTTATAAAAAGTATTTGAAGTGGAGTAAGCAAATAGGGTAAGTTAAGGAGGAAAGCCAAGGTTACGACAAACAGTTCGCTCAGATTGCAACTAAGCAGATAGGTAACAAACTTTTTGATGTTTTCAAAGATAATTCTGCCTTCCCGAATAGCCACTACTATTGAAGTGAAGGAATCATCTTTAAGTACCATGTCTGAAACTTCCTGCGCCACCTGCGTTCCACGCTCACCCATAGCAATTCCTATATCTGCTTTTTTTAATGCAGGCGAATCGTTTACGCCATCGCCGGTCATGCCTACAATATTTCCTTTTTCCTGTAAGAGGGTGACCAGCTCTAACTTTTGTTCAGGACTTACTCTGGCGAATACTCGTGTTTCTGTAAGTATTGTTTTTTCCTCTTCGCTTAGCTGTGCATACTCCTTCATCTCCTTTCCATGTATTACCCGCTCTGATTCCCCGGAGTCAAATATACCGAGGCGTTCAGCGATGTTACGGGCAGTTGCAGGATGGTCTCCTGTAATCATAATGATTTTAATTCCTGCATTCTTGCATTCCTGAATGGCTGCCGGTACATCATGCCTTGGTGGATCAATTAATCCGAGCATTCCCGTGAAGATAAGGTCGTTTAAAAAGTCTGCTTCTATTTCGTTAGTTTCTTTGTAGGCAAAACCAAGCACCTTTAGGCCCTGGCCGGAAAGTTTTTCGGAGGCGGCCAGCCAGTGTTGTTTGTCTTTGTCGCTTAGTGAAACTATTTCGTTATTATTTAATAATCGGCTGGATCTGGAAATTACTTCTTCCACGGCTCCTTTGGCAAAAACGATGTATCCATTGCTACTGGGGTGGAGAGAGCCCATTACCTTGGTTTCCGAAGAAAAAGGTATTTCAGAATGTATGGGCTGTTCTTTCCTCTTTTTATTAATATCATATCCATATGATGAGGCAAAGTGCAACAATCCTACTTCCAGAGGATCTCCTATTTCCGTAAGGGAGTCACCATCCTTTTTTATAACGGCTGTATTGCAGAGGATACAGGCTTCAATGATTTTATTAAGGTTTTCGCTGTTTATCTGATGTGAATTTGTTGAAGCAGTGATATCTCCGTCAAACCCGGGGAAAACAGCGTTGCTGGCAGTTATTTTGTTTTCGGTAAGCGTACCTGTCTTATCGGTGCATATTACATTAGTTCCCCCCAGAGTTTCTACCGCCGCCAGCTTTTTTACAATAACATTATGTTTGGCCATTTTTAGCATACCATTGGCAAGTGCCAGCGTGGCAACAATCGGTAATCCTTCAGGAATAGCAGCAACGGCCAGAGCAATGGAAGTGGAAAGCATGGATATCAGATCTTTCCCCTGAAGCAATCCTGTAAAGAAAATGACGAGTACCAAAAACAATGTTACGTAGATGAGCTTTTGACTGAAAGTAGTAAGCTTCTTTTCCAGAGGAGTAGTGGAAGGTGCTGCATTTTTTACCAGTAGAGCGATATTTCCTAATTCCGTACTCATGCCTGTGGCGGTTACAATAGCTTTGGCATTACCTCTGGTTACATAGGTGCCCCTATATACCATATTGTTTCTTTCAGCAAGAGTAGTGTCTTCCGGCAGTATGTTGTCGCATTTCGTAACAGGAAGAGACTCTCCGGTGAGTACTGCTTCGTCTACTTCCAGTTGTTTCAGGCTTATTATCCTTGCATCGGCCATTATCATGTCACCCGCTTCCAGTAATAGTATATCGCCAGGCACTACTTCCAGTGAAGGAATTTCATATACTTCTCCATCCCTTAGAACTTTGGCCTTTAGTGATACCATTTTTTTCAGCGACTCCATGGACTTTCTGGCCTGGAATTCCATGTAAAATCCTATGACAGCATTGAGTAATATTACTATCAGTATGGCTATGCCGTCTGCCCATTCCTGAAAGGCGAATGATAATCCTGCTGCTATTATTAGTAAAAAGACCATTGGGGAAGTAAACTGTCTGCCTGCTATCTTCCAGAGGCTTTCGGTTTCTCCTTTTTCGATAGAGTTTTCCCCGTAGATTTCTTTTCTTTTTTCCGCTTCTTTCCTGGAAAGCCCTTCTTCATTGGAGCCGAGGCTTGAAATCACTACGTCTTTTTCCTGGGAATGGTAACTTACACTCATGGTTGAATATTAAAGCTTTTAGCAATCAATATAATAAAAGTCCAATTTAAGTTGTATTGTTGAATAGTTCTATGTTTTTTAATTTCTAATCCTGTTTTTCTCTGAACTTCGAAGTGCTAATAAAAAAACCATTGCTTAAACAATGGTTTTTTCTGAATTAGAACTATCCAACCTTACTAAACTTTCTGTGTCTGTTTTTTATGTAGAACAAGTAATGGCAATTGCGTACTATATGCCATCTTTTTAGATAAACTTTGATGGAAAAGTTTTTGGAACAGAGTTCTTTTGTAGGTGCCCATTACAATGAGGTCTGCATTTTTTTGCTTAGCGAAAAACTCTACTCCGTTAATTACATCATCGTCTTCTATCACATGGAATGCCATGTTCTGATAATCCGATTCATTTAATAAATTATTTAATGCATAGGAAATGATTTCCTTTACATCCTCCGGATTTTCTTTTTGAATATTTACAAAGTGAATGTTTGCCTCAAATTTCCTGGCCAGTTCAACAACGAATTCGATGGATTCTGCCTCTTCGTTTTTAAGGTCAGTGGCGTAGACAATCTCTTTCATTTTGTTAAAAGAGGCATTCTGCGGAATGACTAAGACCGGACATTTGGCGCCTTCCAGAACTGTGCCGGAAATAGTCCCGAATATGATTTGGTCCAGGCCTTTGGAGCCTTTTGTCCCCATAACGATAAGGTCTACCTGCTCTTCTTCCACGATCCTCATCAGCTCGTCGAAGAGAAATCCATTTTTCACTATATAAGTGTAGTTTACATTACCGGATGGGTTTTCTCTTCTTAGGTCTGTACATAATTTTTCCAGTTTTTCTTTAGACTCTTCGTCTGTATACTGCAATTGGTCCTGATTAAAATAGGGTTGAGCATCTGGAGGAACCGGTGGAAAAAAATAAGTGTGACAAAACACCAGTGTCGAACTGTTTGCCTTAGCTAATTCGTTGGCATATTTTATTCCGGCATATCCAGCTTCAGAGAAGTCCGTCGGACAAAGTATCTTTTTCATAAATATAATTGGTGATTATGTTTTAAACCTTATTTAAACAGTTGTTAGAACCTTTAACTTATGTTGAAAGATAATATCGGTTTTTTTGTTTCATGAATCATGTCTTCCGTTATGCTTCTTTTTATTAATTGAGCCAATGCGCTTCTGCCATGCGTTACCATGGCAATCATGTCGGCATTTAATTCATCTGCTTTTTGCATTATCCCATTGCCGGCATAAATATTTTTTACTATATGAGTTTTGTAGTCGCTGAGTTCATGGTCTTTAACGAACTGTTTAACCAATAGTTTAACTTCTTCGTCCGATTTTGGTTCATTTAATGTATTAACATAGACGATGTGAATGATAAAATCAAATATTTTTTGAAGCTGCTTTAGATTATAAATGAACTTATAGCTTGTATCTTCGAAATTCGTTGGCAATACCACATTTCGTATCTGCCAATGCTCTGGGGCATCTTTTACGGAAAGCACCATGCACTTGGCACTACGAACAATTTTATCCGTATTTGATCCGGTCATTGCGGTGAACAGGCCGGTAATGCCTTTGGTGCCCATTATTATCAGGTCAATATCTCTTTCACTCAAAATTTCAGAGATTTGTTTAAATAAGTTTCCAACTCTTACTTCGCTGCTTATTCTTGCACCTGCATACTTATCATTGTTCTCTATTTTGTTTAACTTTTGTTTGGCTTGTTCAATCAGTTTCATTAAAAATACCTGGTCCATACCGTCGTTGGGAATGAAAGAGCCAGAAGTAACAAAGCGGGGAGTTTTTTCTACTTCAATTACGTGTACGAGAATTATTTCCGCACCTGTTTTTCTTGCAACGTCGACGGCTATTTTTAATGCATTGTCTGCTTGTATGGAAAAGTCAGTAGGTACAAGTATCGTATTCATAGAGTTTCTTATTTAAACAATTAGTTTGAATGATTATTAGTGTGTGTTAGGCTGTCCTTTTAATGTTTTCCGGGTTGATAGAATTTCAAGGAATTGTTTTTAGCAAGCAATTAGTAATTCATTCGTGTCTATTTTCAATTCCTCAGGAAGCCATTGATTCAATACATAGGATTTTTGGTCAGGAATGCTTCGGTAAATTACCTTTAGAGTTTTCTTTGTTAATTCGACAGCCTTGCCGTTATCATGAAAATCTCTTTGGCCGTAGTGCGCATCGGCTTTCTTTAGCTCTTCATAAAATGAAAAGGAGAACCAGTCTTTGGCTTGGGATATTTTCCATTCATCGTGATAGAGAGACTTCAGATGAGGAGGAAGAACAGACACAATTTCAATGGAGCAGTCCAAGGGCATGTAATTCCGTAATGCTTGTAATACCTTTTTAAGTATTCTTTCGGCCTTGATAGTATCTCCTACACAATCCAGTTCTCTGGAGAGTTCTGCAAATAATTCGAAGCTTCTGTGATTTAGTTTTTGAATCCTGATCATACGTGTAATGTATTGACAGGGTCAAAATTACTTGGTTTGCAACAAGTTATTAATGAGGGATGTTAGCAGTATTAATGATATTCGTCAATAAGCAAATTGACTAAAGTAGCCCGAGTTTTGCCTGAAAAGTTTGGGCAATCAGAAAGGCGCGTTGTTTTACTTCTTCGGCCTTGGGGCCTGTAAAGTGTTCATCTACTGTTTCGATAAACAGCGTAACCCAATGATCAAAATGCTGGGTGGTAATTGGTAGTGCGGCATGTTTGGGGAAAGGTTGTCCCTTGTAGGTCATTGATCCAAACAAAACACTGTCCCAAAAACTATACATAACGGGTAGATGATGGTCCCAGTCTACTTTGGCAAAATCATTAAATACAGGAGACAGGACGTGGTCATCATTTACCTTTTTATAAAAACTATCAACCAATAATTTTACATCATCAAATCCTTCTAATTGCTTTTGGGTGATAGGGTTAGTAGATTCTTTCATATAGGTAGTTTTGCCACATAACTTTGCTATTAAATAAAAAATTCCAAAATATGGAATGATAATTATCAATGTCTGAATTGATGATTGTCATGCCGCCGGGCTTTCTGTTCCAGTAATATTGTGAAATTAATAAGCTTATATATGATCATTGCGATTTTCTTTATTTCTCATTGGTATTTATCTCTTTTTGCCCAAACGTTTTTTCTCCATCGTTATGCCGCACATCAGATGTTTACGATGAAAAAAGGTTGGGAAAAGTTTTTTTATGTATTGACCTACCTGTTTCAAGGCTCGTCGTTTCTGAGTCCTAAAGCGTATGGCATTATGCATCGTCTGCATCACGCTTATGCCGATACTGAGAAGGACCCTCATTCGCCAAAATATTCAACCGGCCTGATGGATATGATGTGGAAGACAAAAAAGATCTATAACAAAATACTTAATGGCAAAGCGGAAGTTGATGCTAAGTTTACTAAAAATGTGCCTGACTGGAAGTTTATGGAAAAGCTGGGAGATCAGTGGGTGAGCCGAATTGCCTGGGGGGCTTTTTATGTTTTATTTTATATAAAATTCGCCACACACTGGTGGATGTTTCTACTGTTGCCGATTCACTTTCTGATGGGGCCGATTCATGGAGCTATCATCAATTGGTTTGCACATAAATTCGGATATGTGAATTTTAAAGTGTCCGACACAGCCAAAAATCTGTTACCATTTGACTTTTTAATGATGGGAGAAAGTTATCATAACAACCATCATAAGTTTGGTGGCCGGGCTAACTTTGGTGTTAAGTGGCATGAATTTGATCCGACTTACCCGGTTATTCTTTTGTTGTCGGCCTTGAATATAATACAATTGAAAAGGAACAACGATTTGAACTACATGTAATAAAAAAGGAGGCGGAAAAATGCCTCCTTTTTTAACTCTAATTTCAAAATTCAAAAACTTTTATTGACCGGAATTTCAAACTCCCTCAATCATTCAAATCCTCAATAGCTTTTACGCTCTTGTCTGTCGAAGCTTTAGCTCTTCAATGAGATTGATATTAGTCTGAAGTTCTCTTTTCAGTTTTCGCTCTGTTTCAATCTTGTTTTTCTTATAGTCTTCAAATCGATTAAACAGATGTTCATACTCCATTATTTTCTGCTTAGTAACTTTATGGCTGTTTTTGAACAGATAAAATAATACTCCGCAGCCTGCTAATGTGATAAAGATGAAGGCCCAAAGCGATGTGGCATAGGAGTATTTGTCTACTTCCATACCAAGAAACTTCATATTGTCTTTTTCAATGCTTACGCTGGTTAACTGGTCTTTCAGTGAGGCAACCTCTTCCTGCAGGGCTTTTATTTGTGCCTGCTGCTCTTTTATTTCAGCATTTTCATTCTTAATCTGCGTTTTTAGTGCAGAGACAGAGTCCTGAACTGTTTTCCACATTTGATTCAGCTCACTGATTTTAATCACTTTATAGTGCTGATACGTTTCTGCATCCTGGAGAACAGTATTCCATTTTTCATTTAGGCTGGTAGCTTTTGGCTGAGACATAGCTACTCCGGCGGTTATGAGCAAAGCCGGAAAAAACATAATTCTTTTCATTCTCATTCCATTTTAACT
>DATCKK010000560.1:0-14857 GCA_036562325.1 Cytophagaceae bacterium
GTTCAACCCCGACCTTTTATTAAAGGAAAACGATGACGGAACAATCAATCCTAATGAAAAAGTAAAAGCTAAGTTCACTATAAAAGGATCTGACCTAAATGACCTTATTGCAAGTGTTTCTTTGCCTCCGTTTCAAATCAAAGGATTGAATGGCTTTGGCTTTTATGTTCAGGATGCGCTTATAGATTTATCTGACCTTAATAATCCTGCAGGAATAGCTTTTCCTGATGATTACCTTCCTATATTAGAATCGTATGGTGTCAGAAATTTATGGCAGGGATTTTATTTACGTGAAGTAAGAGTTAAAATTCCTAACAAATATGAAAAAAGGTCGGGAACAAGGACGGCATTGGGAGTACAAGGTTTGATCATAGACCATCACGGAGTAACCGGTAATTTTTTTGGAACAGATCTTATTCCAATAGATCAGGGCAATATGGGTGGATGGGCTTTTTCATTAGATTCATTAGGTGTTCGTGTACTTGCCAATCAATTGAGAACCGCAGGATTTCATGGGCAACTGCAACTTCCTATTATGAAGGAAGACAAAAGCCTGAGTTATCAGGGATTGATTGCTCCTGAAGACAACTATCGTTTCAATGTAATTGCCCAGGAAGCTATAGATGTTCCTTTATGGGTTGCAAAAGCTGAACTAGCTCCCGGATCTTCTATAGAAGTTAATATAGTTAGTGGCAAGTTTCGTCCAAAAGCCATACTACACGGGACTATGGATATTACAGCTTCTTTTTCCGGTGATCCAAACAGTGGTGCCAAACTCGCAGGAATTTCTTTTGAATACCTCACCATACAAACCGTTAAACCTTATGTAAATGCACAACGCTTTAGCCTGGATGAATTTGGAGGTGGAGGAAAAACTAATATGGCCAACTTTCCTGTAACACTTAAAAGTGTAGAATATGTAACAGAAGGCGATAAAGGTGGAGTAGCCTTTACAATAGCTGTCAATCTTTCCAAATCGGAAGACAAAGGGTTTTCCGGAGAAGCTGGGTTAAGAGTTCTGGGTAACATAGGTGGTACAAATATTAAAGCTTATAGTTTTGATGCTTTGTACCTGGATAAGGTTAAAATTAAAATTGATAACGATGCCTTTAAACTAAATGGAGAACTGGACATTTACCGAAGTGACAGTGTATATGGAAAAGGATTTAAAGGCATGATAGATGCATGGTTTAAACCGGGTATCGGTGTCGCTGTTACTGCACAGTTTGGTAATGTAAAAGGCTTCAGATACTGGTATGTAGATGCTCAATCTGTTTTACCAACAGGTATACCTGTATTTACCGGAATTGGAGTATATGGATTTATAGGCGGCGCTTACTACAAGATGCGTCAGAATACCACAGCTATGGTAAAAGTCGAACCGGGAGCTTCCGTATTAAAAACAGACTATTCAGAACAATGCGGTATTTCTCTTTCCGGAGCCAGTTATATACCGGACGATAAAATAGGATTGGGCGTTAAAGCCGGAGTGATCATCGGGACACATCCCAAACCTGATCCAATGAATGCCGATGTTGTTTTTGAAATCCAATTCAATATTCATGGAGGAGTTAACCTGATTGGTTTTTACGGAGATGCTTATGTTATGACTCCGTTAAGCAAGAGAGATGGAAGTTCACCAATTCATGCTTCATTTTCCATGTATTACGATATACCCAATAGTACCTTACACGCTACAATGGAAGCGTATGTGAATGCAGGTATAGTTAAAGGCACGGGGCCACAAAATAAAGCTGGTTGGATGGTAATGCACTATTCTCCGCAAGACTGGTATTTGTATGTAGGTACGCCGGATAACAGAGTAAGCATGACCTTATTCGGAGCTGTTACGGTAGGCGGCTATTTCTGTGCAGGAACACAAATCCCCGGTTTTCCTGACCCTCCGGCAGAGGTTGCAGAAATACTCGGAGAATCAGACCTAAACATGATGCGTGATGAAAATGCACTGGCTGGTGGTGGTGGATTTGCTTTTGGTGCATTTGTGCAAGCCAATACAGGGCCTAAACAATTTATGATGTTTTATGGACAGTTTGATGTAGGGCTGGGGTTTGATATAATGATGAAAAATTATGGTGAGGCTGTGCGATGTGCAGGCAGAACGGAGCCGTTGGGAATGAAAGGATGGTATGCCTCAGGACAAATGTACGGATACCTTCAGGGAAATATCGGAGTTCGGGCTAAGGTATTTGGAGAAGAAAGAAAAGTACCTATTATTGATATTGGTGTCGCAGCCATTCTTCAGGCCAAACTTCCTAATCCAACCTGGATACAAGGCATTATAGGAGGAAGGTATTCTGCATTGGGCGGATTGGTGAGTGGCAATTGTAAATTCAAATTAACCATTGGAGAAGAATGTCAGATTGTTGGAGGTAGTGTACTTGCCTCTATCAAGGTCATTGAAGAAATAACTCCTAATCAGGGAGCAACAGAAGTGAATGTATTTACCTCTCCGCAAGCTATATTTAATCTTCCTGTTGATAAGACATTCGAATTACAGGATTTTGATGGGCAAACCAAACGTTTCAGAGCAAAGCTTGATCAATTTGTATTAAATGTAAACGGAGAAATATTAAAAGGCAGCACCGAAGCAAACGCTACTAAAGATGTGTTTGCTTTCAATACGCATGATATTCTTCCTCCTGAAAAAGAAATAAAGGCAACAGTAAGAATTGTTTTTGAAGAATATGCCGGAAATTCCTGGAGGCCTGTCGTGGTAGATGGAAAGGTTCAGGACGAACTTAAGTCCATACTTTTCAAAACAGGGAAAGCTCCTGATTATATTCCTCATGAAAACGTAGCCTATAGCTACCCTGTAATTAATCAATTAAATTATTACAAAGATGAACATCCGCAAGGATATGTAACATTGATCAAAGGACAACCTTATTTGTTTGAATCAGAAGGAAGCAAATGGTTACAACTAGGGAGAGTAACATTATCAGGTTCAGGTAACGCCATGCCTTTTGCTATCTCTTATGATATGGAAAAGAAGCAGGTGAATTACTCTTTACCCCAAGGCTTACAAAACAATTCGCTATACAAAATGCAGTTTATGCGGGTTCCCGCACAGGAAAACGCCGCCATAGATGCGAATGTTACATCCAACATAGACAGCACAGAAACCGAAGCAGGTTCAGTAGCTTTAAAAACCAATAAAGCAGACGGAACCAGAGAAAACCTTCAGGAAAAAGAAATCTTTGTTTCCAACTTCCGCAGCAGCAAATACAATACTTTTACTCAAAAGATGCGAACCTTCTCCTTCAGCCAGGGAGGCACATGGCCAATTGCCAACGGAGTACATGAGTTGACTACTTCAATAAAAGGGGAAGAGCTGTTTGATAAATTTGAAATACAAGGCCAATCCGGCATTAAGCCTTTGATAGGTTTTAAAGCTTTGTTAGGTGACACCTATTACAGAAATGATATTCACAGCCTTATTTATGATTCATACCCTATCAATGGAAATATTACTATTCAGGAAAGAGAAACACAGGAAATGGGTGTACCTCCTGTAAAAGGCATATTTTTAGGACAATCGGACAAAGATAGAATATTAGAAGAAAGCGATATACAAGCCGGTTCTGCCTCTCTACCATCAGGCCATGCGACTATTGTATACATTCAGGCATTATATTACTATAAAGACTACTTTGAATTGAAGCAGCAATGTGCAGAACAAGCTTATTATACTACTTCTAATGATCGTATGAACAAACTTATCGAAGGAAGATTCCCTTCTATAAGTTCCGGAAAATATGATTTGGAAATGAATTACGTGCTGCCGGGAATAAATCAGGTGACTTCAACCTATAGGGTGGTGATAAATCTGAAGGAATAATACCCCCTGCCCCCTGAAGGGGGTAAGCACTGCTAGTAGTTGAGATTATAGTAATGTTTGCAAACTCATTATAAATAACTATTAAAGTAGAGGCTGCTTCATTAGGTAGTCGGATAAAAAGTAGCAGTAAAAAGTCCCCTTTAGGGGATTTAGGGGTTTTCTTCACCCCCTGCCTCCCTGAAGAGGGTGAACACTGCCAGTAACTGAGATTGTGGTAATGTTTGTTAGCACATTATAAATAACTATTAAAGTAGAGGCTGCTTCATTAGGTAGTCGGATAAAAAGTAGCAGTAAAAAGTCCCCTTTAGGGGATTTAGGGGTAAATTTATACAAGTCCCCTTTAGAGCCTGTCCCGAAAGCTTTCGGGAGGATTTAGGGGTTTTTCTTCACCCCCTGCCCCCTGAAGGGGGTAAGCACTGCTAGTAGTTGAGATTATAGTAATGTTTGCAAACTCATTATAAATAACTATTAAAGTAGAGGCTGCTTCATTAAGTAGTCAGATAAAAAGTAGCAGTAAAAAGTCCCCTTTAGGGGATTTAGGGGTAAATTTATACAAGTCCCCTTTAGAGCCTGTCCCGAAAGCTTTCGGGAGGATTTAGGGGTAAAGTTTTAAACAAGAATCAAAATATTTAAAACCATAAATGTCATCCAATAAAGTTTTATCATTTATTACTCTTTTATTTATTGCATCTTTGACTTATGGACAAAGTGCAGGGAAAAAGGATTCTATAGTTACTCCTGAGATAAAAGTAATTGCAAGGGCTTATAATGATTCTATAATCCTTCGCTGGGCTGCTAATTCTCCCGTAGCATGGAAGAACTGTAACCAGTATGGAGTAAAGGTAGAACGCTATACAATGTACAGGGATGGTAAAGCTTTACCTATCGGACAGAGAGATAAAGTGGTATTGGCTGAAAATGTTAAACCATTACCGGAAGCACAATGGAAGCCACTGGCAGATAAAAGCGATATAGCATTGGTTGCAGCACAGGCCATATATGGAAGTTCCTTTGAAGTAAGCACCAATGGCAAATCAGATATGATGACTTTGGTTAATAAGGCACAGGAACTGGAAAATAGATATGGATTTGCATTACTGGCTGCAGATCAGTCAACTGAAGTTGCAACTGCTTCCGGTATGAGATGGAAAGACAGTAAAGTAAAACAAAATGAAAAATATTTATACAAGATATATGCACTTGTACCTGACGGGATAAAAATAGATACCGGTTTTGTATTTATTGATGCTTCTGAAAGATTTGAAATTCCCAGGCCCATACAATTGAAAGCAGAGTTTGATGACCGGATTGTTAAGCTGTCTTGGAATCGTGTCTATTTTGAAAATATCTTTACCGGATATCGAATTGAACGATCTGATGATGGAGGTAAGACTTTCCAAACCATTAATAAATCCATTTACCTTAATGTAATTCCTGAAGGGCAAGACCCAACGCTTAATTACCGTATTGATTCCCTTCCTGAAAACAATAAGAACTACATGTTTCGGATAAAAGGAATAACTCCTTTTGGAGAAATAAGCCCTGCTTCTGACATCGTACAGGGAACGGGTAAAGAAAAACCTAAATTTGCCAATGCCAATATTTACGAAGTAGAAAATGTTAAGAATACGGCATTGGTCGTAAAATGGAGATTTCCGGTTGAAGATGAAAATAAGATCAAAGGATTTAAAGTATTCAGAGCAAAATCTACCGATTCATTGTTTAAAGAAATTACTCCAACTCTTTTAGTAACAAATGTCAGGGAGTATAAAGACACCAGGCCGGGAAAGGTTAATTACTATCAGATAAAAGTTATTGACCATTTTGGCAATGCTATATCTTCCTTCCCTGCATTCGGGCAATTAATTGACAGTATTCCTCCTGCATCACCTGTTTCTATTAAAGGAACAATAGATTCTAATGGTGTAGTAACCTTAAAATGGAAAAAGGGAATAGAAGAGGATTTGTACGGGTATAGAGTATACAGGGCCAACAGTTTATCAGAAGAGTTTTCACAGGTAACCAAAGCAACACTGAGAGATACGGTATTTATTGATACCGTTGAAGTAAAAACATTAACCAAAAAGGTATATTATAAAGTAATGGCATTGGATGAAAATTACAATGCTTCTAAATTATCAAAGGTTGTTGAGATCAAAAGGCCCGATAAGTTTCCACCGGCTCCGCCAAGGTTTACCAATGTTATATCATCCGATACAGGAATTTATATCCAATGGAATCACAGTCCGAGTTATGATGTCGTAAGAGAACTTTTGTATCGTAAAGAAGAAAAATCAAAAGAATGGAAATTAATAGCCATATCAGATAGTACGAATAAAATCAACAGCTATACTGATAAACAACTTGAAAAAGGGAAGGCTTATCAATATACTTTAATTGCAGTAGATGATTCCAAATTAGAGTCCGAACCTGAAAACCCTATTACCGGAAAAATGATTGAAACATATGTTCGTCCGGCGATAACAAAAATACAACCCTCAGTAGACAGAATAACACAGCAAATACAAATAAAATGGGAGTATAAAGAACAAGGTGTGCAGCTATTTCAGATATACAGAGCAGAGAACGATGAACCCTTCAGATTATATAAGACAGTAAGCAAAGATAGCTTTATGCTAACAGACAAAACCATAAAGATAAACTCAAAATACAAATATATGGTGAGGGCGAGCTTTACTGATGGAGCGTATTCGGCAATGAGTAAAGAAATAGTGATAGAGTATTAGGTGTAAGTACCCCCCTTCCCCCTTGAGGGGAGAAACACTGCCAGCATTTAAGATTTGTATAAAGGTAGAAGCGGGGCATATAAAAGCTATAAAATAGTACTGATTAAAAATGCAGTAAAGTCAGAAAGTTGCAGTAATAAGTCCCCTTTAGGGGATTTAGGGGTATTTCTTCACCCCTTCCCCCTTGAGGGGAGAAACACTGCCAGCATTTAAGATTTGTATAAAGGTAGAAGCGGGCATATAAAAGCTATAAAATAGTACTGATTAAAAAAAATGCAGTAAAGTCAGAAAGTAGCATTGACAAGTCCCCTTTAGAGCCTGTCCCGAAAGCTTTCGGGAGGATTTAGGGGTAAGTAAGATAAAATTTAGATTTTAGATATTTAGAATTTATACATTCAGATGTTCAAGCGATTTTTTTTATTACTAATTCCGTTGATGGGGTTTGCCTTATCTAAGGCATTGGCACAAAACTATCCTGTCAGCGGAACTATACAGGTAAAGCCTCCTTATTCTGTCTATTTAAGTGATTATACAAAGATTAAAGAGGATAAACTTGTATTAAACTTAAGGTTGAATGATCCTACAGATCCGGTAAGGGATGTGTTTGTACGTTTTAAATTAGAAAGTTCAACAACCATTGTTGAAACCAATCCTGCTTATCGTCCGGCTCCTGTTACCTTAACTTCCGGATTTCCGGAAAGACTTACCGGTGCAGACTTTTACGAATCTTTCCTTGCTAATAATCTTCAATTTACCAGAGGTATAAGTAAGCAGGAGTTTCAAAGAAGAAATGCCATTCCTGAAGGGTTATATAAAATATGCGCCGAAGTGTATGATTATGGTACAGGAACCTTATTATCCCTTCCTATCTGTACGCAAGTATGGATACTATTGAATGATCCGCCAAGATTAATGTTGCCTGAAAATAATTCTATTGTAAAAGCTAATGATCCTCAAAACCTGGTTTTCCGATGGACACCCATGAATACAGGCTCTCCAAATTCCTTTTTCAGTACAGAATATGAATTTAAATTGTACGAAATATGGCCGGCTAACCGAAACCCGAATGATGCAGTAAATACCACTCCGGCAATTTTTGAAACTACTACATCTATACCAAACTATATCTATACTTTATCAGATCCTTACCTTATGCCTGGGCGATCTTATGCCTGGAGAGTAAAGGCAAAAGATGCCAATGGAATGGATTTATTTAAGAATCAGGGATTCAGTGAGGTTTTTAGCTTTACCTGGGGAGTGCAGTGTGATATTCCAATAAACATTACTTCAGAAGCCATTTCCAGCGACCGAACCAAAGTATTGTGGGATGAAATGGAAAATGCAACCGGATATATGGTCAGGTTCAGAGAAAAAGGAAGTTCAGGAGCATGGTATGAACATAAATTAGCCACTACGAATACAATCCTTACCGGAACCAAACCGGAAAAGGAATATGAGTTTCAGGTAAAATGTGAATGTGGCGGAATTGCAGGGGAATACAGCCCTTTAAAATACTTCACTACTCCTAAAGCATCGGAATATTTAGACAAACTGGATTGTAATGCCAGGTACTCCGGTGATTCCATTAAAAATAAAGAACCTTTACTATCCGCACAGGCAGGAGATGAGTGGACAGTAGGTTTATTTAAAGTTACACTAACTGAAGTTACCGGATCAAATGGGGTATTTTCAGGTAAGTGTACCGTAAATATAAATCTAATTAATACAGAGGTAATCGCAAAGTTTACAAATGTAAAAGTAAATACCGACAGACAGGTATATCAGGGAGAAATGGTTGTAGTAAGTGCCGGAGCAAGCCTGTTACCGCCAGAAGTCAGAGATGCTGTTAAAAATCAGTTGGCTGAAATTGACGGGTATATGGAAGACTTCAACAAGTACTACAATGATGGCAAGGCAATGGTAACCAAAGCCAATGAAGTGTGGAATAAGGTTGAAGATATCGAAAAACAGGTAGAGAGTTATTTTGGAAAAGATTCTTCCGGTAATTCTACCGCTAAAGATCAGTTCACAAAATTCAAAGACCAGATTAACGATGGTTTGGCTGCAATTAAAAGCGGAGATACTACCAAAGGAAAAGACTTACTTACTGGTGGTTTAAATGGATTGAAGAATGTATTGGGACTTGGAGGAAGTCTGGTAAATGCTATTGCAGGGGAAGCGGATAAGTTAAAAGAATTGGTGGTTAAGTTACTTACAGAACAAAGGATAAAGGATAGTACAACTAAAAAGCAAGCAGAAGCTGACTTGCCGGGAGCAGAAGAAGACTATGCCAAGGCAGTTGAGGCAGTTTCGGCTCAGGAAGAAACTACAATCGGATCGCATGAAAGGGTTACTATTTTTGAAGAGATAGAATTGGTAAATGAAGAAAGAGATATTGAAGTACTCAATGAAGAATCGATTCAGACTTTAATGAACGATACAAAGTATAAAAACTTTATGCTGGCAGTTGAAAGAGTAGTCAATATTGCATTGACCATACAGTTATATGAAGTAAGATTAAAGGCAGTTCAAGGGCTTTTAGATACTGATCTGGATGAATTGGTAAAGGACTTAAGAACAATGCTAATAACAGCTGGAAAAGATGCGTTTCAGGCATTTTTGGATGGTAAGGATGCCTCTCAGGTAGAGGAACAGATAAAAACTTACCTGGAACAGGAATTAAAGAAAAAAATTGAAGAAGAACTCAATAAATAATTATTTATATGTATAAAGCGATGAAAAAACTATCGTTTATTTTTTTTCTGATTGTATTAGTATCTCTTTCTATTCCATCCTTCTCCTTTAACTCCAAAGAGGAGGCTATAGAAGCTTTTAATCATCTTATATCTCAACCTGATTTCCAGAGTAAAATTAAAAGCTATAAAGAGAAAAATATAGGATTAGTAAAATCTTACCTTAAAAATCAAAAACAAAACAAATCTGATGAAACTGTTGGGTTTGCTAAGTATTTTGAAGAATTAAGGAAGGAAATTGAGCAAACACTAAATGATGAATTAGAAAAAAGAATTCAACGAGATCTTCTAATATTAAATGAAAGAATTAAGAAGAATGAAGAGTTTTTAGATAAGGATCAGATTGAAAATGCTGACTTTATTATTGATTTAAGAGCAACAAAAAACTTAAGTCCGTTTTTAACTACTGAAAAACTCAGTGAATTAAATAATACTTTAGTTAAGTACTACCAGGATCATCAGATCCCGCTTTATGTTTTTATCAATGCTTATTACCCGCAATTTTCAACTGATCTATTAAAAAGATGTGAATCTTCTACAGTAGATGAAGAATATAATAAACAATTAGATGCTTTAAATAAGACATATATTAAAGCATTGGCAGAAAGAAGTAAGCTGACTAACAAGTACGGAAAAGGAGCTTTATTTGATATCGAAAGCATTATTACTCTTGAATGTCATGGTACACCAAGAGTTGTATTAGGGTCTGACAATCCGTATTCTCAAAATCCTGGAGGATTAATGTATGATAATGTTAAATGGATATTGGAGCATAAACATTATTTGGCTTTTGGTAAAGAAATAAAAAACTCATCAGTTGAGGTATTGGTTCATGAAGCAAATGTTAATGATTTACGACAAGATGATGATTATCGGAATGTTTCTGATCCATTACGCTTTGGATATGCAAACATAGAAAAACGAGGAGAAGTTTTAGGTAGGTATTTAGATATAATATCAAAATTCCTTCTGAGAAAGTATAAGGCAAATCCTGATTTTTATTCAGATGAATCTTCCCTATATATAACAAAGTTATCCAAACTGTCTGAAAAGGAAAAAGCTGATATTGCCGGAATAATTAAGGAAGGTTTTTACAAAAGCCCTAATAAGTTGACAGGGGAGATTCAGGATTATGCCGGGCTAAGTAAATATTTGCAGCGTTTTTCACTTCCGGATTTCAGTGAATGGAAGAAAAATAGACACTTTTTAAATTTAAAATTAATTACAACTTCTGATAACTCCCTTTATAATGGAAAAACAGCTCGTCAATTAGTAGAAGAAGAGGCAGTTGGTCCCAGGGAGATGATCTTAGGATTACATTTTACTACTGATGAAAGCGGGGATATTTTAATCCATTGGAATGCCAGGTACGCACCGGAAGTATATTTTCTATCCTTTATACCTTTAAATAAATTTTGGGATGAAGTATCTGATCTTACAACCGGTGAAGAAATCAGGAAGTATTTAGGAATAGCATGGAATAGTGCTACCTATGGGTTTTATGAAGGACTTGAAGGTTTAAATGCAATGGCTAAAGGATTATCTAATTTAGTTAGTCATTTAAAACTTCCTGCAAGTATTTATGATCCTGATGATCCAAATTATAATCCCACCATTTGTTCATTTTTTAAATATGTGTTTCCTGCCTTAAATCCAGGATCATTATATATAAGAGCACACCTTCAGGTAATACAAGGTATTAATGCAACTAAATATACAATAAGCAGGGTTGAATTTGCTTTCTATTGCGGCTTTTGGAATGCTATCATAGATCAGGTACAAGGGATTCCAGATGTTGTTTCAATGCTGGCCGACCATGAGAAATGGGGTCAATTGGTCGAGGGCTTCAAGAAAATGGGAGAAGCTGCATTCTGGCAAACTGTATGGGATGAAATTAAAAAATCACACACACAAGGCAATGCTTGTAAAATAGCCGAACAAATAGGCAGTGATGTTGGAAACATAGCCACCATAGTCGTAGGGTTTTTAAAAGTAGGTAAAGTTGCCAAAGTTGGTCAAATCATGGATGCTATGGATCCAATGGTCCATATACTCCGGGGAGCTGCTAAAGTAGTTTTAAATAAATATGTATTAGAGGCTGGTAAAACAGTATACCGATTAGGTAAAAGTACTGTTACATGCGGAATCAAGAGTGGCAAGTTGGTCATTCAGGTAGCCAAAAGAGCCGGAGAAGCATTTGCTGAAATTGATTGGTCAATCGTAAAAACGCTTGAATTACAAGATGCGACAGGTAGGAAATATACCGTTTTAATGGCTGTAGATCCTTCCGAAAGCATAAACAATGCAGTAACTAAAATTAAGGAAATTGTAAAGGATGAGAAGGGAAGAATATTTAAAGATACCAATGGGGATGGATTTGCTGTATTAGATGATGGTACACCTGATGGTAGGTTAACAGTTGTTAAGGATGTAGAAGGGACAGGTTCAATTGATTTAACAGACTTAGCATCTTTAATACAAACGTTAAAAACATTATATGGGCTGAATGATGAATTGGCTAAGAAAATAGCTAATAAATCATTTGTAAAAAGAATAATTGATGAACATCCTAAATTTTCAGCGCTAGTAGCTGATTTTAAAAACGGGGGAAGGTTTGTTGATGATTTTAAGGATGAGTGGGTAGAGGCGTGGAAGGCTGTCGGGAAACATGCTAATATTAGGAAACATATTCCGTCCCTGGAGAAAGTATCAGACCTTTTAAATGATGCTGATTTTATGGGGAAGCTTCCCAATGGCAAGGCTGACTTGGATGGTATTATTGATGCAGTGAAGAATCCATTAGATGGAGGTGGTGCACATAAACTGGTAAAGTTGTCCGACCACTTGGAGAACATAAAACAGGTTGTGAAGAAACATTCAGGGGCTGAAGGTTTTGACAAGCTCATGGCTGATTTGAAAAACCCTGCATTTGCCATGCAAGACGGGGTTACGCACATGCTCAACGATGTGAAGAACTTCGCAAGTGGAAAGGTTAAGAAATTTGATTACGAGTTTGATGGTGATGGGGTGGTTTGTACCAAATGTCGTTTTGACGTTGAGCTAAGTTCTGGTACACCGAAATTGATTGAGTATAAAAGTTGGAGTTTGGAGAATATCCTAAATATCTCATCGAAACAGCTAACGGAATATTTTAGAAGTGCTACTTCAATTGGAGACATCAAGTATGTTTTTAATAAGCTTAAAACCCCTTTGGTTGCTGATGTAAAATCACAATTTCAAGTAATCATCGGTAATAATGCAAAAACGTTTTTTGAAGCCAACCCTCAATTATTCAAGACAATAACAAACCCTGATGGCACGCCTTTAATCATTCAAAATTGGCAGCAATTAGAAGGTTTTGCTAAAAATAACCCTGATTTTTATAAAAGCTCCTTGTTTGATTTTATTGAGATAAAATAATTAACTGGATGTTCAAGCTTCTAAAAAATATTAAAGTTAGATCTTTTGGAGTTTCAGGTGATAAACTCCTCTCCATAAGAGATAAAAAGATAACACTTTATCAAAACGACAAAATAATTTTTGAAAATAATGTAGAAGGAGATTATACAACAATATTTAAACTCCAAAATGATAGTTTTTTAATACGAAAAGATGATAACACCTCTCTAAAGCTAGAGAATAAACAAGAGACATATTCTCTATTTTCTTTTATGGATAATGAACCAGTTGATGAAATAGCTGAAAGAGGGGATTATGTACTTAGTACTAAGTATATATCTTATTATCCTGTTGAATTAATAACAGAACTTAAAAAAACAGCGGATAAAACAGTAGTATTTTCTTCAACACTATCTGCTCATTATTCCATGATTAAAGATGTTTTGATAGTAATTGAACATAAAAAGTTGACCGCATACAAACTAGAAAATGGGAGTCTTAAATGTCAATTCGATTTAGCTCCTTATTTTATTGGTTATACTACTACAGATCAAAGTAAATTAGAGGATAAAATTCAAAATTACATAGGGTTGATTGGGAATGTCCTTTGGATAGGTTTAAGCTCTGGAAGATTGCTGGCAATTGATGTTGAAAATGGTTCCTTGGTATACCAATTAGGTTTTAAAGAAAGTGACTTTCCTAACTTTCCTTATGAAATAAAAGAAGGAGATTATCTGCCTTTTGGGGAGTTGATGCAGTTGGATGAAGATAAAGGCGAGATTATAGGTTTGCGGGACAAATACTTCATGAAAGTTGATCTGGATCAATCAGAACCGAGACGTAAATATATAGACGTAGGGCAGAGTATGGCAGCCCATAAAATCAGTTCGAGTTATCGAAATTATTCATTCCCGATTGATGAGCAGTTTATTTACTTCTGCGATGACAGACAAGGAAAGATCGGAGTGTTCGACCGAGAGAAAAAAGAAGTCATTTGGAGTTATGAGCTTGACATGGAGCGTGATGGGATAGTCCAAATCCTTGAAATGAAATACGCTAATAATCGATGGTATGTGTTAGACCGGAATGATACTCTCCACATCTTTGAGCGGATATTATGAACTTCTTAACAATTCTATATTACCTTCTTTTCTTTATTGGTTTAGGGTTGTATTCAGTGCCAACTAGTTCTGAAGCTATTGGGGAGGAAAGAAATATTTCCTCTTCACAAACTGGTTTGTCGGAAGTGTCGGTCAATCTGAAGGCCAGTTTCTTTTTAAGCAAACTTTCTGTTCTGCAAATTTCAGAAATCAGGACAAGAGAAGTCAGAAGTATTTTTGATGAAACTAGAATACTTCTGAAATTAGATAACCTCAAACTTATTATTTCTGAAGAAACAAAATGGCTTAGCTTACTTTACTTAAAGGAAAATCATGAGCTAACAATCGATCAAAAAGGGCTTATTCTGTCCCAAGAACATCTAATTTTTTTCAAGCATCCGGACTTGGTCGATAGTTGGAAGGTATTGGGGGAATATCCTATCATTAGGAAAAATATCACCAATCTAGAGAACCTTTCTAATGTTGTTTCCAAATATTCTTTGTCAAAATCCCAGGTTGATGAACTTGCTGAAATAATTGCGAAAAATGGAAGTAAACAAAAGCTTCTGCAGCAATTAGATTATGCCACAAAATACATTGACAACCCGGATGATTTATTCAAGCTAGCAAGGATAGCTCCGATAAAAGCTACACGAAATTTGCCTGGGACAAATGGGAAAATTGCGATTATAGGCAGGAAGATGGACTTGGTTAAAGTGTACAAAGATGAGTTGGTCGCAGCAGGTAAACAGGTAGAGATATTTGACGGAAATGTAATACCTGCAAGCGCTAGAAGAGAAATGCAGGACGCATTAGCAAGTGGGAAATGGCTAGATGAAACATCGGAAATTTATAAGGCTAATAAAGAATGGGTAGAAAAGCTTATAAATGAAGGCTATGAAATAATTGATGTTGGAAACCCCTTAAAGCAAGGAGAAAGTATTTTCTATAATTTGGAGACGAAGATAATCTTTGGAAACTAACCACATGAATCTAACA
>DATCKK010000563.1:0-1916 GCA_036562325.1 Cytophagaceae bacterium
ATGTTAGGTCAGGTTGTTATTTCAGAGCAAGTGAGCGCAACAGATGCTAAAGTTGATATGTCAGGCTTACCAACCGGAAACTATTTGGTTAAGGTAACGGTTGACGGAACTGTTAAGACTATCAAAGTAGTTAAACAGTAATCTTTAAATAATAAATGATTTTGGAAACCGCCTCAATTTTGAGGCGGTTTTTTATTATTGTTTGTTTAATGAAAGTTTATTTTATTGATGATTTTTAGGGTTGAAAAAATGTTAAACGATAGATTTTGAGTCAATTATTTTTAAAATAATGATATATTTGTTAGAGATTAATACTGATTTTTAGCTGAATTAGAATTAAATTATAACAAATCAAACCAACCAAATTATGAACAGATTTACATTGGATTCTTTCAAGAATCAAAAAGGAGGAACAAAACGATGGCTAAATTGGCTAACGTTTTGTGCAGTATTTTTAATAGGGACAGAATCTTTTTCCCAAACAACTGAAGTAGTTTCATTAGGAACTTATACCGGAGCAGGTTCAACGAATGTGTTGTTATCTACGAGTACAACAGCCAACAAATACTCAAGAACTATATCGTTATATACTTCTTTTGAAATTTTAATGGCAGGAGGTATGCCCGGTAGTATTACCAGTTTAGCTTGGGATAAAAGTGGAGTAGGAGAATATACTTTCGGGGATGCTTATATTAAGATTTATTTAAAGCATGTTACACAGGAACAATGGACATATATTCCTGAATGGGACACTGAGATTATAGGAGCTACAGAGGTGTTTACCTCATCAACTTATAGTATTCCAACAGGTACAGGCTGGAAGGAGGTAAGTTTTACAACTCCTTTTGAATGGAACGGAATAGATAATGTTGCTGTACTTGTAGAATGGTATCGACCAAGTACTCCAACAGGAGATATTTCATGGGGTCGTTCTACAAACACTTTAGCTAACGCTAGTAGGGTTGGGTCTACCAGTCTTGAAGCTTTAGAATTTCTGATAAATGATAATAGACCTTTGGTGCAATTCACTATTCAATCTTCTGAAACCATAACTTGTCCTATCCCGACAGAATTGTCTATTAATAATGTTACTGATACTTCAGTTGAATTATCATGGACAAGTGACGGAACGTTGTTTGAAATAGAATATGGGCCAATAGGCTTTACACCCGGAACAGGAACTTTAATTACAGGTATTACCGGGAGTCCTTATACTTTTACGAATTTAGAGGCACAAACTACTTATCAATATTATATTCGTCGAGATTGTGGTGAAGATGATGGGTATAGTTTTTTGATAGGTGCTTCTTTTACAACAGCTTGTGGTGCATTAACATCTGCTTTTTTTGAGGGTTTCGAAGGTATTCCTACAGGAAGTTCAACAAACCCTACTTTACCTAATTGTTGGAGTTTGATAGATACCGGCGCAGGATATGGTTATACCAATGCGACTACTCCACAAGAGGGGATAAGAAATTTTTATGTGTATAATGGTACATCTACAGATACCGGAACTTATATTTTAGTTTCTCCGCTAACTGATAATTTGGGGAATGGAACGATGAGGGTAAAATTTTGGGCAAGGACAACGGCGACAGCAGCTCCTGCTACTACAATAGACTTTGGAACATTAAGCAACCCTACGGATGAAAATACTTTCACAGTAGTACAATCCATACCGCTAACAAATGTTTATACAGAATATGTGGTAGAATTACCTGTAACTACGGATGATTATTTCGGGTTTCGTCATGATTTAGTTACTAAGGCAAGATATATTTACATAGATTCAATTTCTTATGAAGAGATACCTGCTTGTGCTGATATTCCATTAATCACTTTAAACGCTTCTAATCTTACAGACAATTCAGCAAATCTTTCTTGGCAAGGGGTAGATTCTTTGTTTGATATTGAGT
>DATCKK010000564.1:0-2381 GCA_036562325.1 Cytophagaceae bacterium
GAAGAAAAACACTAGGGTATATAGGAAAATAAACCTTTTTATCTTTCCTGGGTAATTAAGAAAGGGGTCCGGGTGGTTAGCTTTTTTGCCGAATATTCGCTGGAAAGAAAGGGCCATTTTGTTCTGAAGGTTAGTTACCCCTAAAACATCGGAAAGCAACCAATACCCATCCATTTTAAGAAAGGGATTGAAGGTCCGTAAGGTAGTCAGGTTAAAGAGTAATAACCCATCCCTAAGGGCTGCCGATCTTATGATTAAACATAAAACGGAGAGGGGAATGAATAACACAAGGTTGAAATAGACACCGGCTCCTGCGATCAATGACCGCTCTTTTCTTGGCAGCTTCCATGCTTCATGAGTATCAACATAAACAACACTGTAAAAATAATACAGCCCTATACCCATATCCCCATAAAGGCCATATTTCTGCATCGCGCTGGCATGGCCCATTTCGTGGAATAAGGACATAACCATACCCAATAAACCAAAAACAAGAAAATAATCTATGGTGCTAAAATAAACAAAACTATCAAGCGCAAAATAAGAGTAGATGATAGCAAAGTCCATCAAAATAAATAGTGAAACAGAAGCAACAATAAGTTTTTTGTTTATAAGGAACTCTAATAGTTTAAGAATCCCTGAAATCTGCCGGGAATTAATTATTTTCTTCCTGAAGAACAACCCGGGCATTTTTTCGGGCTTACTTTTTTTAAGAGATTGATACCCATCCACGAGCAAAACATTTTTATCAATTAAAATCTGAAATCCCTTTAAAACCGCACTTTCAGTAGCATTTGGATAATTATTTCTAAAGGCTTCCACCATTTCTCGGATCTTTTTTCCTTCCAGCTTCACAATCAGATCCAGCAATTCTTTAAGCCGCTCATTAATTTCTATATCAAAGTATGCGGAGTGTACCCTAAATTTTTTCGTTTTCTCCGAGGTGTCCAACTCGTGAACCGCAAATGCTTGCACCACCGGGATCATATCTAGTAATTTGTCTGCCATTACGAACAACTCCTTATCTCCAAAATCCCGTGTTGGTGTAAAATTGACAGAAATTTTTTTACCTGCTTTTCATTGTTCTGATTTATTTTCGGCCGATTACCTTTTTTTAGTAGTTTAATTATGGCAAGGCCTTCTTTTTTGACCGTAAAGGCAAAGTAAGGCCTTAAACTAGTAACTAGATATTTCTTTTTACCCAGTCGATTTATAACAATCTCCGAGGACAATTTATAGTCATCATGAAATATATCAATAGCCCGAACAGGCTTATTCGGTTTTGCTATATTCTCTTTCATAAAGACCCCCAGCCCCTCCATACCATCGTAGGTGATGGGGCTTTCCCTGATGTTTTCCACAAGGAAATCATATAACTGATTACAAATTCTTTGGCCCTCTTTTTCGAATATCCCGCTTTGATTATAGGAGATAACCGGCCCGTATTTAACTCTTGTAAAACCCCCAAAGGTTAATCTGGTGATCACGGGAACCAATTTCACATTCTTTTTCTTCATAAGCTTTATTAACAAAGAAGGCATATATATAAAATTTTCCCCTTTATACTTATAAATAAAAGCTTTTCTATGATCCGTCTCCTTTTCTAAAGTTTCTTTGTTTTTATACCATTGATCAAACACATCATAAGCCATAATTACCAATGAACCGCGCGACATCTCCCTTAATAACTTTAGATAAAGGAGGGGATCATCTGACCGTAGGAGAATTGCTTGTTTAGGATTTTTACGGAAAAAATACCCATGATGAAAACATTTAGTACAATATTCATCCGCTTCTTCCCTGGTTCTCCCTTTACTTATAAAAGACTTTTCCCCCAAGACAATACAAACTCGATCATGTTCTGCTATTTCCCTCAGGTCAAAGGTGAAAAAACCAAGGAAATGATAAGTAATAAAGATCCTATTGTCCTCACCCAAATCTTCTTTGTTGTAAGAGTTCTCCCTAAATTGGAAAAACGGGTTGTTCATATACTTCATCCGGAAGAAATGGAGTTTAAGGGTGGGATATTTCATTAAATAATGCAAGTGAAAATAGCTTTTATATTTCCGCCCGAAAAGAAAGTAGTATGTGGATTTAATTAGATTTTCTTTATTATAGTCCCCATAAAGTGGCTTGTTAAATACCAACCTTGCAACCACATACTGAAGAACAAAGAAGATGAACAGAAGATTATAGATAACCAGAATAATTAGGTTATAAAGAAGCAAATACGGATTTTTAGACCCGACCCAGGGAGATGTTTTCTTCATCTTTTTTCCTTTCCTTATAACGGTAGTAACTTAAAAATTTAAAAATCTCCATAATGAAGTTTTTCTCTGCTTCACTTACCGAACACCGATATTCACCGGTTAGGTATTTGT
>DATCKK010000568.1:0-3659 GCA_036562325.1 Cytophagaceae bacterium
GAATAAGACTTCCCTTTATAGTTAATGGAAAGTCCGGTAAGTGGTTTCGCTTTATCGGACAGGAACTTTAATGTTATTTCTTGTGATTTTGCCTGGGCTATTCTTATTTCAATTTCTCCGTCATCTTCGTAATACATAAACTCTTTCAACTCATAACCTGCTTTATTAATATTTAAAGAGAAAGGAAATACTAGTTTTTGGTTGGGGACAAAATAAAATACGCCTGAATTGTTACTGGTGTATGTGGGATTGCTTTCAATGTTAACTTTTACTCCCGGTATACCTGATCCGTTTTCATCCAGCACAATTACCTTTAGAGAATCTGAAGTATTAGCGAAAGATACATTTAATAATACAAGTAAATATACAGATAGTAAATATTTCATTGAATGCCTGATTTCATAATAATGGAGGTTCTACGTAATGTGAAAAACAAAGATTCAGTTAAGTGAAAGATTATCCATGTTTGTAAGTTAAAGAATCTGAACGGGCTGGCTGGTTTCTACAGGAAAACCTGTAGCGATTTTTAAAGGATTTTAAAAGTGATTTCTTGTGGGAATAATGCTAATGGTATATTAATTAAGGGTTTTATTTTGGTTATACTATTCAGTATTTACTATTAGTGGTTTTTACGGAAATAAAAATCCGGCCAGTGGAAATTTATTGGCTAATTTTCGTCTTGTTTTCGTAGCGATTAATATAATCCAGAACTTCTCTATCCGTTAGTCCATGAAAGTCTTCATAGATCTGTCCGACCGCAAAAAAGTTTTCCGGTTGTTCGCTATGACAACTTCGTCAGCGAGTTCATCAATCTCCGGTATATATAAGTCTCCCGATACCGGGGCGGCGACCACCAGTTTTGCAGCTTGTTTTGCCTTGCAAAGCTTTAAGGCTGGTACCAGGGTAGAGCCTGTTGCAATACCGTCGTCCACGATGATAACAATTCGGTTTTTATCTGTGGTAATGGTTTGCCGGAGCGGTAGATTTGTACTCTTCTTTCAATTTCAGCAAGCTGGTTTTTAATAGTGTTTTTAATGGTGAACTCATCCAATCTTCTGGCGGCAGAACTTAAAAAGTACGAGCCATCTTCCGCGACAGCACCAAAAGCATACTCTTCCTGCCCCGGATAGGGTAGTTTTTTTGATACGAGAACGGACAACTCTTCATTTAACTCTTCTGCTACATAATAGGCTACTTCTACGCCTCCTCTTGGTATGCCTAGTACTAAAACGTTTTTGTCTTTATATCTTTTGTCTAATATTTTTCCGAGTTTAATCCCTGCTTCTTTTCTGTCCTTATATACTTCCCCATTCCTGAACCCAAACATATAAATCTTTTTCTAATAAACACTTTAAAAAGAAATTGGGTTTACACAGATTGTGTTAATAAATCTATATCGTCGATATTCGAATGGTTTGATTGTTTGTAATTTAAAAATGGTTCATTGGAAGTGAATTAAAATTAAACTTCAGGAGGCCTATAAAAAAGTAAGAGTCAGGTGATTCACCTGACTCAACAGGGCGATAGAAATATTCGGGATATTTACTTTTCAGCCCTTATGTAAAGTACTTACATAGAATTCACACTATAAAATTTTTTCGACTAACCTCTTTGAAGGATGTATGAATACTGAAAACCTTCATATAAATTTAAATGGGCTGTTGAAATGTTGTTACTAAAACCTTAATTATTAAAGGTTTTTGAGCATTGGTGCCAGTGAGTTGTTTCAGAGAGATTTAAAAAGTTTTTAAACTACTATACCTTGTTTCCGGTTAATCTTAATAGGGAAGGCAAAGGGAATTCATACGCAAGGCGAAGTAGTGGAACGTCAAGTTAGCCTTGCTATATTTTCTTCTGTACAGTACCGATGTTGGCTGAAAGTTAGTAAGCCGCAGATTAAACAGAGTGAAACAATAATTGTCAATAGATGTTAAAGAGGGTGGCATGAATTCCTGTTGCCCTCTTTTTGTGTTAGTAACTGGCAGATATTCAATTGTTTTTATATTTTTTAAATTTTTTCTGTAAGAATTTCATCAAATAGTTGTAGTAACTATATCCGGAGAATATAAATAAAGATTGTGATGGAGCTTCAGGACTCTATTACTCCAGGGTATTTAATATTTCTGAGTTAGAAAGATCTGTTTTTACTGTGCTGATTTAATAAAATCTATAGTCAGTATTTGTACAACAACTGGTAAATGAGTAAACTTCCTCTCCCTTAACTACAAAGGGGGTATTCTTTTTAGGGTACCCCCTGTTTTTACCAATATCCGGCAAGTTGTTATGCCTGAATATGGAAGATTAAGGGGTAAATGATATCTAATATTAAATGTTAGTGGAAATTGAGATAATTATTTTGTAAATTATCTGTTAATCAATATTCCTAAGGAGTGAAAACAAAAGATCAGGAAGTATTACAATCGCTTAGACAGGGAAATGACCGAAAGGCACTGGAAGCTTTGTATAAATCAGTTTATCCGAAAATAAAAAAACTGGTTAATGAAGGAAAAGACCAGGAAGAAGAAGCGAAGGACATAATGCAGGAGGCATTACTTGTTTTTTATAAACAGGTAATGATGAATCGTTTTGATGAAAGGTTTGAGGTGGAAGGTTATATCTATAGTATCGCAAGGAATTTATGGATTAACCGGGTGAAAAGAAAAAAGAGAATGGTTGAGTTCGAACAACAGGAGCTACCCGAATTAATCGAAGGGAACATATTAGATGAAATGGAATTGGAGGAAAGAAAAATTTTGGTACGAAAAGTGTTTGGACAATTGGAGAATAAATGCAAGGAACTTCTGACATATACCATTTACAAGGAATTAAGTATGACAGAAATTGCAAAGAAAATGGGCTATAACAGTGCCAATGCCGCGACAGTAGCCAGTTATCGATGCAAAAAGTACCTATTGGATTTAATTAAAAAAAGTAAATCAATTTACAGTAACTTAAGCTAGTGAGACCAGAATATCAAAAATATCAGCAGATAGATGATTACCTGAATAACAAATTGTCAGGTGAGGAGGTGAAGGAGTTTGAGCGAAAAATGCAGGAAGACCCATTGTTCCGCGAGGAGGTAATGGACCTGAAATTAACGAATGAAGTTATCCTGGAGCATCGGTTTTTTCAAATTGCCGACACGCTGGACCCTTCATTGGTTGGAGCGGGTGGTGCATCTTCACAGGTTGTAAGCAGTACTGTTAAGAAAATACTAGGAATTGGGGGGGGATCTGTAGCGGTAGTAGCAAGTTTGGTTTATTTAAATTATAAAAACGAACCTGAAAAGACAGACCATGCTGTAGCCCCTGTGGCCATTGAGCAAGAGAATACAATGGAGCAGGAAGAGGTAACAGTGGTGGTAGAAGATTCTGGTATAGCTATTTCAGATATTCAGGAACCTGCCAATAAAGAGATTGTTCGGGTACAGGAAGAAGCGAAGCCTGTCAAAGTCGACAAGGCAGAATCAAAAAGTTATGACAAAACAGACGCTTCTTACCTCATTAAAATACCTTTGGATACGGTAATTACAGAAATACATCATTTCAATCTGGACAAAACGGATAAATGGTACATCCCTTCTATTGGGGCGAATGTAGTGTTGAAAATATTTGATAAATCCGGATTGGAAGTATACCGTAAAGAGTTTGCTTCTAACC
>DATCKK010000592.1:0-10664 GCA_036562325.1 Cytophagaceae bacterium
CTTCATATCCATATTTTTAAAAGCCTCCATTGAAGACGCAGGAATAAACATTTTCATATCTACAGACATTTTACCCCCCTCACAAGTTAAAACAAAATCACTCTCCTGCTCTTTTTTATCTTTTTTATCATAAACTTCTACATGTACTTTCCCTTCTTTTTGGCTTCCCAAAGTTTTTACTTCTGAAATATTATAAACTATTCTGGATGTCTTCTTATCAGACCCATCATAGGCCTCCATTTCATATACTGCTCCTTCTTTCAAGGGGAAGTAAGTGGCACAATCCTGTGCATTTAGCACAGAGGAAAAGGATACTAATAAACTAAGAATAATCAGTTGTACATGTTTTGTGTAGTTCATAGTTGAAATATATAGTTTAAGTTAAATCTCCTCATAAAATCTAAAAATACATAAAAACAGTATCATAATAACATAGTTTATTTTACAAAAGGCATTTTTTATGAAAGCAAAACCATCATACACATAATGCAACGTTTTTAAAATTCAGCTAAAGAAGATCTTACATTTTCACCTATTCTACTTTGACTCTGAAATACAACATATAGTATGAAAAGTAAGTGACTCAAAGTAAATCAAGCCTCCCTCAGAATAACCAATTATAAACAAATTCCTAAAAAGATAGATTATTCAATATGGGCAAAAGGAGAAGAGATATGAGAAGTATATTATTTGCGATACTATTGATGAGCTGGATAGCAGGAGGTTGTGGCAATAAACGGGTAATAAGCAAAAGAGCCAGCAAATCCGTTGCAAGTAAGAATTACACAAACTCCAAAACCTCAGAATCTATCGATAACAACAGCTTAGCTGAAACAGAAAACTATATCGACAACAGCCAATATACTGAGAACGAAACCATTGCGGATAACTATCCGGAAGAAGGCAGAACTACCGGCTATGTCAGGTCAGGAACAAGCTTTGGAGGCGCATCGGGCATGGGAACAGGAGGAAGTTATGCATCCAATTATTATGGTAGTCAATCGGCCAAAAACAAAAAGAAAGCCTCTGCTGGTGATGATAAAGTAGTTTCACAACAAGAAATGCAGCCTGATAATAATATTCAGGAACCAGACACCTGGCAAGAGGAATATCCGGAAGACCCAATAGAATCAGACTCTGCTTATCTGCATAGTCAGGAGTTGGAAAACCTGGACGAAGTTTCCGCACCACAAAACGAAGATAATTGGGATGAAGATAATTCCTGGTAAAATATAATTTAATTGATTATGAAAACTTTATTATTGATCGGGTCACTTGGTTGGGTTTTGATAAGTTGTGATTATTCCAATAAAAGCAACGGGAATATTGATGCAGCTTTCAGAGAGCCTACAGACTCAACAGGCTATGTTATAAAAGAGGAAAAAGAGAACGTCGATCCTGCCAACTGGATTTACCGGGAAAGAAGAACGGGTAATAATCAGGACAGTTTAACCGGCGAACAGACATTCGCCGATCAGGATACCGCTAAGGAAGCTTCTCCATAACATCCAATAAATTATATGGAAGACAATGAGCCTACTCACTGTCTTCCAACCACTTTCAACTTATCCAATAAACTTAACAAATATTACAATCCTTCAATACATTTTTTACCTTTTTAATAATTTTTTATTACACTTCGCCATATTGATAATTTAAACAATCCCGTTTCCCTCTTATATTTACATTCTCAAATAGCTATCGCAAAAATGAAAAAAAACTACTTACTATTTTTGGGCTTGTTACTTCTGATTGCTCAATCAGCATTTCCACAAGAACAAAAATATACCATAAGCGGAAGAGTAAAAGATGCCAGTAACGGTGAAGACCTTATTGGAGCCATTGTAAACTTATCCGGAACACCTTACGGGGCATCCTCCAATGAATATGGTTTTTACTCAATTACCGTACCTCCAGGGAAATACATACTTGAAGCTAATTATCTCGGATATCAAAAGTTTGAAAAAGAGATAACCGTAACTGCCAATGTTACCATAAATATTGAAATGAGCGAACAGGTGCTGGAAGCTCAGGAAGTAGTCATAACAGGTGAAAGGCCTGATAAAAACATTCAAAACACTAAAATAGGAGTACAAGAAGTTGATGTAAAACAAATAAAAAAGCTACCAGCATTATTTGGAGAAGTCGATGTTATTAAAAACATTCAGATGCTTCCGGGTGTACAGGTAGCCGGAGAAGGCAATACCGGACTTTTTGTTCGTGGAGGTAGTACCGACCAAAACCTGATATTGTTAGATGAGGCTCCTGTATACAATGCCTCCCACCTTTTGGGGATTTTTTCAGTATTCAACTCGGAAGCACTTAAAAGTGCGGAACTATATAAAGGGGGAATCCCTGCCCAACATGGAGGCCGACTTTCTTCTTTACTCGATATAAGAACCCGAGACGGTAACTCCAAAAAATTCTCCGGCTCTGGAGGCATTGGCACAATATCAAGCCGGTTAACCCTGGAAGGGCCAATTGTAAAAGACAAAAGTTCATTCATTATCTCCGGAAGAAGAACCTATGGAGACTTGTTTTTAAAATTGTCAAGTGATAAGGATGTCAGACAAACCAGGCTTTTCTTTTATGACCTGAATGCCAAAGTGAATTACACTATCAATGATAAAAACAGAATATACCTGGCAGGTTACTTTGGCAGAGATGTGTTTGGCCTTGGGAAGTTTTTCAATCTAAATTATGGAAATGCTACCGGAACCTTGCGATGGAATCATGTATACAACAGTAAGTTGTTCTCTAACACGACACTTATTTATTCTACCTTTGACTATGCACAGGAACTGGAATTTTCTTCCTTTGGATTTGAGTATGGTACAGGCTTAAAAGAAGCCACCATTAAACAGGACTACAATTATTTTCTTAATTCAAAGAATGAAATAGGATTTGGAATTTCCGGTACCCACCGAACTTATGCACCAGGAATATTTTCCCCTACCAGTGCTACAGGCCTGGTGGAAGTAGCACTGGACAAATTCAGGTCACTGGACTTCGCTGCTTATATAAGCAATAAACAAAAAATCTCTAACAGATTTTCCGTAGAATACGGCCTTAGATATTCTTTATTCTCTAATGTAGGAAAAGGTGACGTATTCGTATACAACGGAGAAAGACTGGAAGAAAACATCATAGATACCATAAGTTATGGTTCCCTTGAAAACATAAAGACTTATGGAGGGTTTGAGCCAAGGGCATCCGCAAGATATTTATTGAATGAAAGGAGCTCTATAAAAGCCAGCTATAACCATATGATTCAATATATACATCTGATGGCAAACTCTACATCGCCATTGCCATTTAATGTCTGGTTACCTAGTACTCCTCATTTACAACCTCAAACATCGGATCAGGTTTCAATAGGATATTTCAGAAACTTCCTGGAAAATAAGATAGAAACTTCTGTAGAAACCTATTATAAAAACATGAATAATATCCCTGACTTCATTGACAATGCAGAGTTATTATTGAATGAACATTTTGAGACAGAAGTAAGGACAGGAAGAGGCTGGTCGTATGGACTGGAATTATTTGTAAAAAAGAATACCGGAAAAACTACAGGATGGATAAGTTATACATGGTCTAAAACAGAACGAAAGATTCCTGAAATCAATGATGGCAAAGTATATTATGCCGGCTATGACAGGAGACACAACTTCAACCTTGTAGTATCACATGATTTTAACGAAAAAGTTAATCTTTCCGGAAACTGGGTATATGGGTCTGGAAGGCCTATTACTTTACCTATAGGGAAGTACGAATTTGGAGATTACGGAAATTATGTCCCTGTTATTTATCCTGAAAGAAACTATTATAGAATGCAAGCTTATCACCGAATGGATATTGCGGTCACCATTAAAAATAAGAAAAAGGAAAACAGAAATTGGGATAGTAACTGGAACTTTTCTATTTATAACTTATATGCAAGGAAGAATCCGTTCACTATTCTCACCAGAGATTCTCAAGGATTACCGAAGAAAAAAGAAGTAGTTAAAATATACTTCCCGGCTCCTATTCCTTCTATTACCTATAACTTCAATTTTTAACCCGACATTTAAGTAACCATGAAAAAGCTGTTTAATATATTCATAGCAATTGCCACTATAAGCATTACTTCCTGCGATGAAGTAATCGACTTTGACCTTCATGAAGGTCAACAGCGAGTTATGGTTGAAGGCCTTATTGTCAATGACCAACCTGCAGTAGTAAAACTCAGCAGAACTACCAGCTTCTATAGTTCCTCTCCTACACCAAAGATTACTGATGCTACTGTCATCATTACTGACAACACAGGTGCTGTTGATACTCTTACTCACGAGGGAGATGGAGTTTACAAAGGTGACAATATAGTAGGGGTCTTTGACAGGACGTATGTATTAAAAGTAATCGACCGCGGAGTCGAATACACATCACAATCTAAACTTCCACGAATAAACGAAATTGATAGCATTGTTTATGAATACAGAGACCGACAAGGTTTTTTCAGTGATTCCGGCTACTATGTTACCTTTTATGCCAAAGATCCTCCAGGAGAAAAAAATTATTATTTGGGTAAATATTATAAAAACAATGGATTAATAACCCAAAACAATTTCTTCTATTTATATAGTGATGAATTGATCGAAGAGAATACAAGCATTCCTGTAGAATTTGAAACCGTTTATTATAAAGGAGATGTCGCTAAAATGGAGTTCTTTTCCCTTACCAAAGAAGCCTACGATTTTTATCTTAAAATGATAAGCAATCTTAATAACGATGGAGGCTTTTACTCCACCCCACCGGCTAATGTTAAGGGAAATATCAGCAATGGAGCACTGGGACTGTTTCAGGCTTCAGGTATGGTAACAGCCTCCCTGACTATTCAGTAATCAACAAACAACAGTAAATAGTTGCATACACCTATATCCTTGTTAACTGTTTACTGTTGTTTTATGCTCTCCTACTAAAACTTTTAAGCTGGAAGGAACTACCGCTACATGTAACTTTTCTCCCATCTCTATGGGTTCGCCATCTACATGTACCGGTCCTGCTTGATCCCGTACTACTGTAATCTCTTTGGTTTTTACAACCCTCATATACCTTGACTTATTCATTGTTCCGGAAAACAACCTCCTTCCCAAATCAAGTGCATATACCGAAGGAAACTTCGACAAAATGCAAACATCCAACAGCTCATCCTGAACATCTGCCAAAGGAGCAATCAAAGCATTATTGCCATATTGAGACGTATTGGCGAAAGTGATCAAAAAAGCATTTTCCTCTCTTTCCTCCCCATTACAAGTCAATCGATAACGATGTGGTTTATAATTAAAAAATTCCTTTACCGAAATCTTAAAATAGGTTTTAAAACCACGGGTACCTGCATTAGCAAATGCATGTCCAATATGCGCATCAAACCCTACACCTGCTGTACAAAAGAAATAATGATTATTAATATAGCCGGTGTCAATAGAAACAACATTCATTTGATTAATCAACTGAATTGCCTTTATAGTATTCAGAGGAATTCGCATGTGCCGTGCCAGGCCATTGCCAGACCCAAAAGGTATGATTCCTAAAACTGCATGAGTGTTTATTAGCTCCCGCGCTGTTTCATTGATGGTACCATCTCCACCTGCTGCAACTATGAATGAATAGCCATTAGTCAATGCTTCTCTGGCTAACACTGTGGCATGCCCCCCCCGTTCCGTAAAACGGATTTCCGGAATAAATTTTTTCGGATCCAAATACTGCTTTATCAATTCAGGAAGATGTTCTTTCTTTTTTCCACCTGATATAGGGTTTATAATAAATAGAATTTTTTCCGGCGCTGTTGTTTTCATCATTTTATTTCAGGCTTACCTAAACTTACCCTGCCTTTATAAGTTCTAATGTTACTTTAAGTCAGGGCAGTATATTAAAAACCAATTTGATTATGAAAAAAATCGGTATTTTTTTCATACAATTATTAATCATGACTTTTCTAATTACGGCCACTTTAATTGTTTTTGCTTTAAACTATCCTTTAGATTTTAACGAACCCATTTATAGTATTGTCAATAAAATAGAGAAGAACTACCAACCTCTTTCACTTTCAGAGATAAAGCAATTGGAAGAAAAATACGGATTTAATAAAAACATTCCACAACAATACAAAGAACAAATGCTTATAGCCCTTAGCCATTATCCGGAATTAGTTAATACCCCAATAGAAGTAAAAACGGTTCAAAACAGTTCTTATCCCTTAATTTCCATACCCCAAATTTCAAGTCTATTGTCTCCAGGGGAGGAACGAAAGTATCTGATATTAATAAATGAAAATGAGAAGGCTTTTCCTGATGAATTATTATTAAAAAACATCCCCTATAACGCTCAAGTTGGGATACTTGGCCACGAATTGAGCCACACATTATTTTATACACAAAAAAACATTCCGGAACTTATTGCTCCTGGAATTATGTATTTGTTGGGCAGCTTTCAGGAAAAATTTGAAAAAACTGCAGATATTCGTACAATACAACATGGATTAGGTTGGCAACTCCTGGATTTTTCTACTTTTGTCAGAAACCGGTTGTCGGATAGTAAATACCTATCCTGGATAGAGAAAAACTACCTCAGTCCCGACGAAATAAAACAAGTTATGAAGGGCATGAAGGAATATAATCTTCAAAACTATGGTCAAAATCAGTAAGAAGAAGCAAGTTTTTAAAATCAGAGAGCCATTAAGAAAATATCTGATCGATTACAACAGGGAGATTAAAATGCCCCTTTCCTACTCTGATCTCACACGATACAACAATTGTATTCCCCTATACGACAGAAACAACGAGGACACTCTTTGGAGTACAGTGTTTTATTCTCAAGACGATATGAACTTTATCTACGATGGGCTGAAAAAAATCTATGCTATTTTGAAAGCCGACGGAGATATGGGAGTAATGGAACATTTGTTTGTTGACCGGATTGACCTTTGTGTATATGGGAATACGCAGCCGTTCCGTATCCGGATCGTAAACAAAATGAATGACAACTTCGATTATTTTTATATCAAAAATGCAGATGCATCCAGAGTTTATGGACTGGAATTAGAACACATTTTATCGCCTAACCGGATTAATTTTTACACTGACGGAGACACGCTCATCGAAGAACACGTCGTCGGAATTCCGGGGGATATGTTTATTAAAAAGTACCTGAATGATGAAAAACTAAACAAAATCCGTCTTGCCAAAGAGTTTGTCAAATTTAATGAGCGTTGTTTTGTCCGTTTATTGGGCGATATGCACTCCAGTAACTTTGTGGTAGAGATTACCCCTGACTTTGAAGAAGTGCATTACCGCATAAGAGCCATAGATTTTGACCAACAGTCCTATGAGGGCAGAAAACTGGTGTATATGCCCCAATACTTTACTCAAAACAATCCGATTATAGATATAGGGCTGAAAGTACTTACCCCTGAAAGTGTAAAACAATATCAAAAAGAGGAAAGGGCTATGATAGCCACCCGATTACGTGCAGCCAAATATAGGATAAAAGAACTGGGAGATGCCGTAATGAAAGATGAAATCTCTACTCCGGAAAATGTGGAACAGTTAAAAAGGGAGCTGGCCTTGCATTATAAAGACCCAGAGTTCCTGGCTTGTAAAAAAATGGGGGCCATCGTAAAGACCAGTTTAAGGAAGTTGTTGAAAAATGATTAGAAATAAAAAAATATTCTTACATTTGCATTCCCAAAATTAAGCAATCGTAGCTCAATTGGATAGAGCATCTGACTACGGATCAGAAGGTTTGGGGTTCGACTCCCTACGATTGCACTAAAAGCCCTGGACTTCCGGGGCTTTTTTCTTTTAATACCTTCGTAACTCATTTATAGAGTATCCGGTCTACTAGATCGGACGGATTGCTTGTTTTCTCTCGGTCTCCGATCTCTTTATTTATTTATAGTTTTAGGCCAAGAATAAATATATTCAGCTTAAATTAAAAATTGAGAAGTACTATTCTTTTATAAACATAAGTTTCAGTAGTAAGGACAATAAGATAGTAATTGGAATAAGGTAGTGAAATATTGTGAATGATCAAATTACCATCAGATACATTTACACTTTTATTAACAAGCTCTTCACCAAGCAAAGTAAACAGCTGTATATTCGCTTTATCAAAAGTTACTGAGCCTATATAAATTGAAAGATCTCTATTCATATAACTAATAAGTAAAGAATTTGAACTCACAGGAAGTATATTTAAAACATAAGAACTATTTTCTAATATATCCTTTCTATAACCAGTCAAGCAGTTTCTTATAACCTCCTTTTGTCCCTGAGTAAAAAACAACAAACAACTATCTACCCCATATCCCATAAAATTCTGTACCATGTTCACCTCACCACAAGAACTATAACTCTTACTACATCCAACTGCAGCATCCTGCACAGGTGTATCATGAATACCATCATCAGATTCGCAGCCTCCAGTACCCCATATATGCTTTAAACCCAACCAATGCCCAATTTCATGCGTTAGAGTCCTTCCTTTATTGAATGGAGGCTTCGCTGTACCACCTATGCCAAAATATTCATAATCTACGACTACACCATCTATATCGGAGATAAAACCTGGCGAAGAAGAAAAGCCGGAAAGCCCTGTCACCAAATCACACACATAGACATTTAAATATCTATGACTATCCCAGATATCCAAACCACCTTTATTTGTAAAATAAATATCATTATCACCAAAAGGGCCATGGCTAGTAGCTGTTCGGGTAATACCCGTAAAATGATTTCCATTCAGGTCAATATGGGCTAGGCGAAACTCGATATTTATATCGGCTACAAAATTCTTAAAAATAGGATCTATAATCGCAACATCTTCATTCTTTTTTCGGAAATCTTTATTCAAAGCTTCAATTTGAGAGTGTATCTGATAATCAGAAATATTTTGAACAGGAGAGCTATAAACAACATGAACCACTACCGGTACTATCAGCAATGTATCTTCCATTGTCTGATAGCTATTTGCCTCACTATTAGAAATAGCAGCAAATAGAAACAACAAGGAAAATATAACTAATTTCACTTATACAAAAACAATATTAGATTTTTAAAAAACGTATCATCCTTGTTTCGCTACCTGCACTCACTTTAAGTATATATACCCCTGCCTTCAAATTGGAAAGATCACTCGTTTCTTCTACTTTATCACCAACAACTTGTTTTTCAAAAAAAACTTTCCCCAAAAGGTCTGTAATCTGAAATTTTACATCCGCATCAGACTCCAACTCCAGCTTAATGATAAACTTCCCACCGGTTGGGTTAGGATAAATATTCAAATAGAGAATTTCCGTGAACAAATCGGGATATTCTTCCTCTATATCCTTTTTCAGCTCCCTTACATTAACCAATTTAGTGACCGTATCTGCACAAAATCCATTATCGACGATCATAGTTACTGTATAATCGGCAGGTAAATAATAAATATGAGTAGGGTTTTCTTCAGTGCTGTAGACACCATCTCCAAAATTCCAATAAAAATTTATCGGATCAGGTTCTGATAATTGAATAAACTGAACAGTATCTCCAACATTTATTATACTAGAAGCAAGATAAATCCCTGCTACAATAGCATCAGACTTTGCTATATGAATAGTATCCGCCCCTACAACCCCTCCCCCTTTATCAACTTTTACCCAATAGTAACCAGTATCACTTACTGTTACTATTTGAGCGTTGGAAGTAAAACCATTCGAACTACCCCACTCATACTTCGCCCCACTGTTTCCCGCATTAAGTGTTATACTATAGTTATCGCCACAAACATAAGTATCTTCCCCCAAATTTAGCACTACAGGACTAATACAATCTGACGGACCTGAAGGAGTAATAGTAAAATATTGTTCTAATGTATCTTTACATCCTGCATTAGATGTGGCTATAAGTTTTATCACATAAGAACCCGCATCATAACTTTTCAGAGAAGGATTTCTTTCTGAAAGAAGATCAGTTGCTGCATTCCAATTATGAAAAGTATCATCTCCAAAATCCCAGGACGTTTGAGCCACAACAGATACGAAAGGAAACCCTCCTGTTATCGTTGAATTATCGATCAAGTTTAATGCATTCCCATTACAGGTATCCTTTGCAGTAAAAGAAGCAACAGGCAAAGGAAAAACATTAACAGGTTTTGCCAGAGTATCTTTACATCCTTTATCTGAAGTAACAACCAAGGTAACCAAATACTCTCCAGCATCAGAAAACTTTACTACAGGGTGCACTTCTAATGAATTACCAGTTGCATCAAAATCCCACAAATAAGAAAGACCGGAGGACGGTTCTGAAAGATTAGTAAAATAAGAAGAATCCCCCTGACATGTTACAAGGTTATGAGTAAAAGCTGCAACAGGGACATTTGCTACTCCCACTTTAACCGTATCATAACCACTACACCCCTTATTATTAGTAACCTTCACATAATATACTCCCTCTGTATTAACCGTTACTGTTTGCGTTGTAGCATTGCCAGCTGATGGCGACCAAAGATATGTCATTCCAGGATTAGCAGCATCTATTATTTTACTGTCTGACAGACCACATAAATAAAGAGAATCTGCACCAAGGTCCACCATAGGAGCTGTTACACACGACTTGCCTGCTATGGTCAAAAGCATGTTTTGT
>DATCKK010000607.1:0-9174 GCA_036562325.1 Cytophagaceae bacterium
GGTTAATTTTGCCCAAGTTCAAAATTCATAACTCAAAAACATAATTTTAAAAATGAGTCTTTTAATCGTTGGTTCTGTTGCTTTTGATGCCATAGAAACCCCATTTGGAAAAACCGATAAAATAATTGGCGGTGCTGCTACCTATATATCTCTGGCAGCGACTAATTTCACTAGAAAAGCCAATTTAGTTTCCGTTGTAGGAGGTGACTTCCCTAAGTCTGACATTAAAATGTTGGAATCACACGGGGTAAATACTCTGGGGCTACAGGTACTGGAAGATAAAAAAACGTTTTTCTGGTCTGGCAAATATCACAATGATATGAATACCAGAGACACTTTGGTAACGGAACTAAACGTATTAGGCGATTTTGATCCGATAATTCCGGATGCTTATCAGGACTGTGAATATCTGATGTTGGGAAACCTTGCCCCGAAAGTACAAAGCACAGTTATCAAAAGACTTAAGAAGCGGCCAAAGCTCATTGTAATGGATACCATGAATTTTTGGATGGATGTTGCTTTGGCAGACCTGATGGAAACGCTGTCTATGGTAGATGTGCTTTCAATCAACGATGAAGAAGCAAGACAACTTTCAAAAGAATATTCGTTGGTGAAAGCAGCTAAAAAGATTTTATCCATGGGGCCTAAAGTGCTTGTAATTAAAAAAGGAGAACATGGAGCTCTGTTATTTAAGCAAGATCAGGTGTTCTTTGCCCCTGCTTTGCCTCTGGAAGATGTATTTGACCCAACTGGCGCCGGTGATACTTTTGCCGGTGGTTTTATAGGTTATCTGGCAAATACAGAAGACGTATCATTTGAAAACATGAAACGGGCAATTATTTTCGGGTCAGCGTTGGCTTCTTTTTGTGTTGAGAAATTTGGAGTGGAAAGGCTCGTTAATTTGTCAAAAACAGATTTAGATGACCGTATTCAGGACTTTATCGACCTTGTTCAATTTGAAATTGCAATTCGATAATTTTATTTTAAAAATAATTGTGAAGGTCCTCCCATCTTTTGGGTGGGCCTTATTTTTTATCATAGCCACAGCTTCCTCTTGTAAAAAACTTGCTCCTCAGGCACCTCTTGAAAATTACCTCTCGGTGGAGAGAACAAAAAAACTATCCGTAATTCCGGTGCCGGTGCAAATATCTGTTAAAGACCTTCAGACAATTATTAATAACAACATATCAGGGTTGCTTTATGAAGATTCTACCTTTGATGCAGATAATCTGCTCATCAAAGTGTGGAAAGAGTCGGACATCAAGTTGGCAGTAAGTGGTAATGAATTTTATTATGATGTTCCTTTGAAAGTATGGGTGAAAGGGAAATATGAGCTCAAACAGTTGGGGATAGGCCTTTCTCAAACCAAAGAGGCTGATTTTAAATTAAAGCTGAAATTTAAATCTGTCATTTCTCTCAGCCCAGATTGGCAGCTAATAACTCATACTGTTGGATTGGGCCACGAGTGGTTGACTCCTCCTGTTATTAAAGTTGGATTTATAGAAATACCTTTTAAAAGGCTTGCTGATAAGGTAATAAACGACCAGCAGAAGTATCTGGCCAAAATAATTGATGCTAAAGTGAAGGAAGACCTGGAGATAAAAAGCTATGCAAAAGATGTGTGGGAGAAGATTCAGGAACCCTTACAAATTCAACAAGATCCAGATGTATGGCTTAAATTACAACCTACAGAAGTAGGTATAACCCAACTGGGAGGGGAAGGAGAATGGATAAAAACTACTTTGTTATTGAAAGCTTATTCGGATATAAAATTTGGTTTGAAACAAACTGCTCCACTAGTTGAACTCCCAGCTCTTAATAAGTCGTCTTTGAGTGAAGAAGACTTTTATTTGTCTTTTGATTCCGAAATCAGTTATCTGGACCTGACGGAGATGGCTAACCAGTATTTTAGAGGTAAAGTCTTTGAATTTCGGAACGGTAAGAAAAAGGTGATGATAGATAAAGTGAATATTTATGGAAGTGGGAATAAATTAATTTTCGACCTTGCTGTTTCAGGAGATATAGCAGGCAAAATGTATTTAACCTCCTTGCCATATTATGACAGCCTTAGTCAATCCTTAGGTTTAAAGGATGTGGATTTTGATCTGGATACTAAAAACCAGATATTAAAAACGGCAAGCTGGCTTGCTCAGGGGACAATTCAGAAAAAGATAGAAACAAACCTTAGATACTCTGTGACAGAAGATATAAAACAAGTACAGGAGCTCATCGCAAAAGAACTTTCTGATAGAAAAATTGCAGACTTTCTTTATATAAAAGCTGAAGTAAAGGAAATAATTCCCAGAGAGGTTTTCCTAACCCAAGAGTCTCTTAAGATTATAATAGATTCAAAAGGAAGCCTCAATCTTTTTCTGAAAAATTAGAAAGCATGTTTTAACCAGCATCTGAAGTTATCCATCTGTTCTTTGGAAGCCTTATTGCTTTTGACAATTTTATAATTTTTGAAAAAGGTATTGCTTGTTGTTTCGAGAACGATCGTTTGTAGTTTATGTTTCCTGAATAAAGTAATCTCTACTTTTTTCTTATGAGCCAGCAAGTCGTTTAGATTATTATAAACTTTTAACTTGTCTACGGCAATTATTTCATCGTCTTTTGATAATAGTCGCTCTGCAGGTGAGCCGGGTTCTATCTGCTCCACCGTTGTTTTTCCATCCTTTTGACTGATTTTAAATCCGAAATTCCTTTCGGTGGAATACCTGCTATCTGTAATAGATAGTTCGCAACCGATGAAACTTAGTGCATTTTCAAGAGATTGTTTAAGGTCTGTAGTGCCAAATACAGCTTCTTCCAAAATAGGAAGTAACGAACTTCCCGCAATTTGCTCGACAATGCTGCTAAAATCATCAAGAGAATACCCCTTTTCTTTTTTTCCAAAATCCTCCCAGAGAACTCGCATTACATCGTCCAGCGATTTTTGATTTCCCGTTGCCCTTCTGATTTCAAGATCAACAATAAGTGCCAGTATGCACCCTTTGGTATAAATAGAAACTTTTCTGTTGGGTACTCCCTGAGTATACCCGTCGACCCAGAGATCAAAAGAAGAATCAGCCAAAGACAGGTTAAAATTTCCGAAGTTTTCAAAGTGTCTTTTGAGCTGGCTGTTCAACTCATGAAAGTATTGATCCTGAGTAAATACTCCGGCTCTTGCCAGAAAATACTCACCGTAATAGGTGGTGATTCCTTCGGCTACAAAGCCGGTGGTAAAGTAGTTTTCTTTGGTAAGGTCGTAGGGCATCATTTCTACCGGCCTTATTTTGGCAATATTCCAGGTGTGGAATAATTCATGGGAGCTAATACTTAAAAACTCGTGATAAAAATTATCTGAATGAAAAGCTTCTGAAGGGCCCAAAGTTATAATGGTAGAATTTCTATGTTCTACTCCATGATGTTGTTTATAAGGAAGGAACTCAAAAAGAAAATGATAATCCTTTTCAGGAAAATCGCCCATAACGGCTAACTGCTCTTTAGTAAATCGGGTAAAATCAGAAATGAGTTTATCCCAATTCGGAGAAACCTGGCCCAGAATCCAGATATGAAAAGGAATATTCTCTACATGGTAGGTTTTTAATTGCAAATAGGGGCTTGCAATTAATGGGCTGTCTGAAAGGTGTAAAAAATTATCTGCATACAGTTTTTTACCCTCATTTTTAAGTCCACAGGCTATTTTATAATTGTCCGGAATGTTTAAAGTAACTTCACAGGCTTCCTTTTCCTTTCCTATAGGGTACATCATGCAGTTGATGAAGTTGATATAGAGTTGTTCGTCATCTATCCAACTTCCTCCCGCGTCCATTTGAGAAGCATAATAGGTATATACAATTTTTATTTCGTCCGCTTCACTGGCTGATACCTGCCAGTTTTCCCTGTGGGTTTTCTTCCAGGCCAGAGACGCTCCTGTTTTCGTATTAAAAGCCTGAAATTTTACAATGTTTCTCGCATAGTTTTGAAGTTCATACCTTCCCGGCCTCCAGGCAGGAAGTTGAAAAGTCGTAGGTATGCCTGGTTGAGACGTAGTAATTAGCTGTATTTCAATTATTTTTTGTTCAGGATGCGCGTATGAAACAGAATATTTTAACATTTTAGACTAAAATTTATATACCCAATTGTAAAGGTATGCCTTACGTAATTAATATTAAAAAGGTATTACCATCTTCCTTTTCCCGCCAATTTTTACATTTTTGTAAAAAAATAAGAAGTTGTCTGGAAATTTGGGATTTTATTTAGTCTTCCTTTAGAGGAAAGTAAAGAATCTGCAAAAATCTTGAAGTCCGTTTTGTAAATACAAAATCCCTCCCTATCTTTGCAGCCCAAAATATTTTGTCGGAAAGCCGGTGAGCCGGCTGAAAAATTCAAACGTCAATGAAAAGAACATATCAACCTTCGAACAGAAAAAGAAGAAACAAGCACGGTTTCAGAGAGAGAATGTCTACTCCGAACGGAAGAAGAGTATTGGCTGCAAGAAGAGCCAGAGGAAGGAAAAAACTTACTGTTTCTGACGAGAGAAAAGGTAAATAAGCAGAACAAATATTCCATTTTGTCTTTATGTAAAAGGAGTGGTTCTATATGAGATCTTCCGATGAACATAAAGACAAAACGGACGATTATACTTTTCCTAAAAATGAGAAACTTTGCAGCCTTAAGTTAATTGAGGAACTGTTCAGAAAAGGTGAATCTCATTTTCTCTATCCAATAAAATTGCTGGTATTGAAAAGGAAAGAACCTCTTCCTTCTCAACCCTATCCTCAGGTCTTATTCAGCGTCCCCAAAAAGAATTTTAAGAAGGCAGTTGATAGAAACAGAATCAAAAGGCAATTGCGTGAAGCCTATCGATTAAATAAAAATACTTTCTTTAAAGCAACCCATCCTGAAAAAAATCCGCTGGCCTTAGCCATTATTTTTGTGGCAAGGGAAAAAATTGATTTTCATACAATAGAAAAAAAACTAATTTTAATTTTAGAACGTTTACAGGGTATCTAAAATTAATTCCACTATCACTGAATATGAAGAAAAGCTTGAGAAACTTCCTGTTAATTAGCCTATTGGTGGTTTCGGTATTTGGATTGTTTTCATTTAATAAATCGGACAAATATTTCGAAATAGCCAAGAACCTCGACATTTTTGCCACCCTGTTTAAAGAGGTCAATACTTATTATGTAGACGAAATCAATCCTTCTCAGATGATGAAGAAAGGTATTGATGCCATGTTGGAATCATTGGACCCTTATACCAATTACATTCCTGAAGATGAAATTGAAGATTACAGAACCAATATGACAGGCCAGTATGGGGGAATTGGCGCTGTAATAGGAAAACGGGATGACCGCTCATTAATACTTATGCCTTACGAAGGATTCCCTGCACATAAAGCCGGCCTTATGGTTGGAGATGAAATTATTTCTGTTGACGGCATATCTGTTAAAGATAAATCTACCTCTGAAATAAGTAAACTTTTAAAAGGTCAGTCCAATACCCAGGTAAAAGTAACCATTCAGCGTTATGGCCAGGAGAAACCATTTGATGTGGTTATAACCAGAGAAAAGGTTAAAATTCAAAACGTGCCTTACCATGGCATGGTAACTAATGAAGTGGGTATTATAAAACTTACGGACTTTACAAGTGGAGCCTCTAAAGAGGTAAAGAAAGCTCTGACTGAACTGAAAGAACAGGGCGCTAAGAAAATTATTCTGGACCTTCGTGATAATCCGGGGGGATTATTAAGTGAAGCAATAAATATCTCCAATTTATTTATACCCAAGGATAAGCAGGTAGTAAGTACAAAAGGAAAAATTTCTGAATGGAACAAAGTTTATTATGCTTTGAATAACCCTGTAGATACTGAAATCCCTTTAGTTGTGCTTACAAGCGGAAGAAGTGCTTCTGCTTCCGAAATTGTTTCGGGAGTAATGCAGGATTATGACAGAGGGGTAATTGTTGGCCAGCGTACTTATGGAAAAGGCCTCGTTCAGGCTACAAGGCCTCTTACGTATAACTCTCAGTTGAAAATCACAACAGCGAAGTATTATACGCCAAGTGGAAGATGTATTCAGGCGATTGACTATAGTCACAGGAAGGAAGACGGATCAGTAACCAAAATCCCAGACTCTTTAAGAGTAGCCTTCAAGACAAAGAATGGCCGGGAAGTATTTGACGGCGCCGGAATTGCTCCTGATGTCAATGTAGATAAAAAGAATCACGCACAGATTACACTTAGTCTGATGAACAAAGGGTTCTTGTTTGATTATGCTACTATTTATGCTTCAAAACATAAGACCATTCCATCGGCCAAAGAATTTAGTCTGACAGATCAGGAGTATGCAGAGTTTGTAAAATGGCTCGATGGTAAAGAATATGACTATACAACTAAGCTGGAAAATTCTTTGGAAGAAATGATCAATACTTCCAAGCAGGAAAAATACTATGAGTCTCTGAAAGATGAGATCGAGTCATTAAAAGCACAGGTGAGCCATAGCAAAGAAAAAGATTTGATGACTTTTAAAGAAGAGATCAAAGAGCAGCTGGAGGAAGAAATTGTTTCCAGATATTATTTGCAAAAGGGAATTGTTGAAGCTAGCTTTGATAACGACGAAGTGATTCAGGCAGCACTAAAAGTGTTTGACACTCCCGGTGAAATCTCTAAATTGTTAGGTTCTTCTTCCAGTAAAAAGTAATTAATGGATTTAATTATCTCTTTTTTCGCCCTGTTTTTAGGTGGGTTAGTTGGAGGGTTTATAGCAGGGTTAGTAGGAATTGGAGGAGGAGTTGTATATGTATTTATTATTCCTATAGCATTGAAATATATTGGGGTGCCTTTGGCAGAGATACCCCAATATACCATTGCTAACTCCATTTTTGCCATTCTTTTTGCTTCCTCGTCTGCCAATTATATGTTAATAAAGCATAAAAATTTTTACTGGAAGGAAGTATTATTGATAGGAGTTCTTGCTATTGTTTCCTCCCATTTAACCCTGGAGTTTATTGTTAACACTCCCTGGTATTCCTTAGAGGCATTCAACATTGTAATTGTGATTCTGCTTTCTTACATGTTTTATTCTACCTTACTGACAGCTAGAAAAGTTTATTTGCCTGGGGAAGATGAGTTGAAAAAGACGGCATTGGGATTGACAGGTGTTGCAGGTGGTTCTATAGCTTCTCTCAGTGGGCTTGGAGGAGGAATAGTAATTATTCCGATTCTTAATTCCTATTTAAAGGTAGACATAAAAAAGGCAAGTTCCATTTCTTCGGGGGTTATCATGCTTTCAGCCTTAACTATTACAGTTTCTAATCTTGTTGCAACCCCCATGCACCCGTTTAGTTTTTATAATTCCGGTTATGTTATTTTTCCAATTTCTATAGCATTGTCCTGTGGGGTAGTGGTGGCTTCTCCTTTAGGCGTAAATGTTGCAAGAAAATTATCTTCCAAAACTATTAGCTATATTTACGCATTCTTTTTGCTCATAGTGATTGTTAAAAAAGTCATTGAGCTTATAACCATCAATAGTTAAAATGTCCTTAATCCTAAGCATAGAAACATCCACTAAAGCATTTTCTGTGGCGCTGCATGAAGAGGGAAAGCTCCTTGCTGATTTTGAAATGCTGGTGGAAAAGTCTCATTCCAGAGTAATTACTTTAGCCATAGAACAGCTCTTTGTAATGACAAATAGAAAAATGGCCGATTTGAAAGCGGTTGCAGTGTCAAAAGGGCCGGGTTCTTATACAGGCTTGAGAATAGGTGTATCCACTGCTAAGGGATTATGTTTTGCCCTGGACATTCCTTTGATTGCTATTAATACTTTGGAGGCAATGGCTTTTGAAGTTAACCGCTTCAATCCTGGATATTTGGTTTGTCCCATGATTGATGCAAGAAGAATGGAGGTATATTGCACTGTAATGGATAAAGACAGTCAAATCATTCGCCCCACTGAGGCTGTCATATTGAATGAAGATTCTTTTAACGATTTACTGGATACTAACTCCATATTCTTTTGTGGTGATGGATCGGAAAAAGCAAAAACTTTGTTTAATAAACCGAATGCTTTTTTTATAGACAATCTTTATCCGTCCGCTAAAAATATAGGTTTTTTAGCGGGAGATCGCTTTAGAGCACGGTATTTTGAAGATGTAGCCTATTTTGAGCCATTTTATTTAAAAGATTTTATTTCTACAGGAGGTACTCATGGAAAATGAAATAGTTAACAGAGTCGCTAATAGTTCACTGATTACTTTTGATCTGGAGGAATATTATCATCAGGGGGAGAGAATAATTTATGATATTAAAGATAACTTATTTCAGGGGCTGATTTTAAAGGAAAAGGACTTTAGGGATTTTGTTAAAAATCACGACTGGTCCATATATAAAGACAAAAATATTGGCCTGATTTGCTCCGAAGATGCTATCGTGCCAACATGGGCATATATGCTTCTTGCGACCAGATTGGAGCCTTTTGCTAATATGGTTGTATTTGGGAATTTGGAGGTACTTGAGCAGGCACTGTTTCAACAGGCACTTTCAAAAATTGATATTGAAAAATATAGAGATGCCAAGGTGGTAATAAAAGGGTGTTCGAAGTACCCTGTACCCACTTATGCATACGTTGAGATTGTGAGATTATTGATGCCGGTAGTAAATAGTCTTATGTATGGAGAGCCTTGTAGTACGGTTCCCTTATATAAAAAACCAAAGGTTGTTGGAAAATAGAGGATTAACTTTTTGACAAGAAAAAAGTTTAAAAAAAGAGTGTTACTTGTTTGTTTTTATTGTTTCATCTGCTACCTTTGCAATCCCTTTCGGACGGAGAGGTTGATAATACGAGAATTTTTGCTACATAGTGTGCTAAATCGCCAGTTTTAAAAAATGTTAAAAAAATATTGATTGAAATTTGGAGATAATAAAAATAGCACTTACCTTTGCACCCGCTAAATGAGAGGGAGGAAGAAGGGAAAGAAAATAACAGAAATCTTAATTGGTGTTTATAAGTCACAAGTTGACACAATGTGTTCTCAAAAGTGAGACACAAACGTTCTTTGAGTATATGAGAGTACAAGAATAGCAAACCGCTTGAGGATAAGTTAATTTCCTTAAGAGAGTACAGGACATCAGACACATTGTTGGCCAGTACGAGATACTGGTCAGTCTCTATCACGATTTTAGTAGGG